>JALYFY010000153.1 GCA_030777385.1 Pseudomonadota bacterium
ATCCGGCATGACAATGTGGCCGTCCTCCACCCGCACGCCGTCGGGGAAGCCGCCGTAGGGCTGGAACAGATCCGGGTAGCTTTCATTGCCGCCCAGTCCGAGACCGGCTGCGATGTTCAACGACATCTGATGCCCGCCGTGCGGGATGCAGCGGCTGGGTGACCACCCGGCGACCTTCAGCACCTCCAGCGTCCGTAGGTACTCGCACAGGCCGTAGGACAGGGCGCAGTCGAACTGGAGCCAATCGCGGTCTGAGCGCATGCCGCCGTACCGCAGCAGGTTGCGGGCGTCCTGGTGGCTAAACAGGTTCTCGCCGGTGGCCATCGGTCCCGGGTAGAACTCGGCCAGCGCCGCTTGCAGCGCAAAGTCCAGGGGATCGCCGACCTCCTCGTACCAGAACAGCGGATACTCGCGCAGCATCTTGGCGTAGGCGATGCCCTGCTCGAGCGTCAGCCTTCCGTTCGCATCGACTGCGAGCTGGACCTTGCCATCCAGCTCCTTCAGCACGGCCTCGATCCGGGGCTGGTCCTCAGCGATGCTGTTGCCGATCTTCATCTTGACCACGTTGTATCCGCGATCGAGGTAGCTCCGCATCTCGGCCCGCAACTCATCGAGGCCCTTGCCCGGGTAGTAGTAACCACCTGCGGCATAGACGAAGACCCGCGGATTGGCCTCTTGGCCGTACCGCTTGGCCAGGAGCCGGAACAGGGGCTCCCCTGCGATCTTGGCCACCGCGTCCCAGATCGCCATGTCGATGGTCCCGACCGCGACCGAGCGTTCCCCGTGACCGCCGGGCTTCTCGTTCTTCATCATGGTCCCCCAGATACGGTCCGGATCGAGGTTCTCGCCCGTGTCGTCGAGGAGGGACTCGGGCGCAGCCTCAAGGATACGCGGCGCGAAGCGCTCGCGGATCAGGCCACCCTGGCCGTAGCGGCCATTCGAGTTGAACCCGTACCCTACAACCCGACGTCCGTCCCGGACCACGTCGGTGACGACGGCGACGAGCGACAGCGTCATCTTGGAAAAGTCGATGTAGGCGTTGGCAATCGATGAGGCGATCGGCGCGGTGACTTCGCGGATCTCGACGATTTTCATGACTTGGTCTCCTGTTGCTGGATCGAGCCAGGTTGGGTACGTCGTATAGACAGCCCGTCAGCGGCCGCCCAATGCCAAGTCCGAGGATCGACATGCAGGATCAGCATCGCCCATGGATCTGAACTGGCTGGAAGATTTTCTGCCGCTGGCCGAGCACAAGACCTTCGCCCGGGCCGCCGAGACCCGGCATGTGACCCAACCGGCTTTCAGCCGTCGCATCCAGTCCCTGGAGGAGTGGATGGGGACGCGCCTGTTCGTGCGGTCACCGCAAGGGACCTCGTTGACGCCGGCTGGGGCCTTTCTGCGGGCCCATGCCGAAGATCTGACCCGCAACATCTACCGGTTGCGCCAGGAGACGCTCGAGGTTGCGGGCCGAGAGGCTTCCGTCATCTCAATCGCTGCCACGCATGCGCTTTCATTCGTCTTCTTCCCCGACTGGATCAGGAGCCATCCCGGGTTCGCAACCCTCGGCCCCCTCAACCTGATCTCGGACACCATGGAAGCCTGCGAGCAGATCATGGCGAGGGGCGACGCCGACTTCATGCTGTGCCACTACCATCGTGATGCCATGCCCCGCCTCGAGGCCAGCCAGTTCACGAGCGTCGTGGTTGGCCGCGATGTTCTGCTGCCGCTCTGTACCCCGCTGGGAGATGGCACGCCGCAATGGCCACTGTCCGGGGACCCTTCGTCTCCGTCACGCGTCCTGTCGTACCGGCCGCAGTCCGGCCTCGGGCGGATCGTGACCGCCGTCCTGGAGAAGAACTGGCCGACGCTTTCACTCCAGAATACGCTCACGGCACAACTAGCAGCGACGCTGCTGACCATGGCGCGTCAAGGTGATGGCATTGCATGGCTCCCGCAAACCCTCGCCCAGGATGACATCACGGCTGGCCGCCTCGTTGACCCGGGCCACGGCAACTACTCGATTGAAGTCGAGATTAGACTGATCCGACCCTTGCGCCGGCAGGGCCCGACAGCGGAGGCCTTCTGGAAATCCATTGCGGGCGGTGTCAGCGCTTTGGAGAAGTCCTCTCCCATCTGAGGTCCTGTCATCGGTTGAGGCTGGCACAGGCCACAGGCGCTCCTCGCGGCCGTCGGCGCAGACACCAAGTTGTAGGTGCTGGCGGCCGCATGTACTCGGAACGTCTTCGAAAGGCACACCGAGGCCAGTGAGCTTGGTCCACTTCGGCTCCTAACAGCCAACGTTCATTGAGAGGCCGGAATATGAACGTTTGATCCAGTCCGGACCTTACACTTTGTGGGAAGAGGCAATAATCAGCAGCTCCACTGACCCCTATGAACGAATTTTCATCGGGTGATCTGTTGAGTCCGGTATTCAGTAAACCCCTATGGCCTGTTAGCACTTGAAGCTGCTTCTATGCTGGTACCGTGGAGGCACAGAGCTGCGTTCTAAGTACCAAGGCGAAGTCGGTAGGTATACGTATCGCCGCGGAACAGCCCCTCCACATATTCCATCATGACGTCACCATGCATGTAGCTGCGACGCTTGATCAGCAGGCAGGGGACCGGTTGCGTAAAGCCGAAGATCTTGCACTCTTCCTCGTTCGGCATCGTGGCCTCGACCGTTTGGTCACAGTAAATTAGAGGCGCTCCGCAGCGCTCAGCCAGAACGGCATACACAGATCCAGACAGATCTCTGTGCTCCAAGTCAGGCGCGGCTGTCAGGTTATACCACGCCACCTCCCGTGACAGCGGCACGCCATCGCCAGAGCGCACCCGCACGAGCTTCAGAAAGTGGGCTGGGGAGGGCAGGCCAAAGATTGATGCGATCGACCGGTCGCTCACCACCTGACGCTCCAGAATGCGGGACGATGGTACCTTGCCAAGAAGACGCATTTCCTCTGTAAAGCCCTTGAGGCGATCCATGCCTGGGTTTAGCCGCGGACCAACACCCTGGATCAGAAAGCCGAGACGGCCCTGTGCCACCACAAGCTGACGCTGGCGAAGCGCTTGGTAGGCCCGTTGCACGGTTGCCCGGCTCAGTCCCAAACTCTCGGCGAGTTGGCGCTCTGCCGGCAGGACGGTACCGGCGGGCAGGGTCCCGTTCCTGATCAGGCTTTCAAGCTGCTGTTCCATTTGCTGGTACAGCGGCATCGCAGTGTCGCTCCGCAAATGCACGAGACTCGACAGCAATGGTCTTTCAGCTGACCGCCCCGTCTGGGGGGGCTGGGCTGGAGATGCAGGCGCGTCTACACTTCGCGGGCCGCCCTTCGCGCGTTGTTCAGGCGGCTGACTCTGCTTTTTCACAACGGCTTATTATATCATGAACCAGCCTGCTTCACTCTTTGTTCTCGGCAGCTTCGTGGTCGCCTGCAGTGCCAAGGTTCCGCATCTACCCCAGCTTGGCGAGTCCCTGCGAGCGGAAGCCTTCACGGTTGAACCTGGTGGCAAAGGCTTCAACCTGGCTATTGGGGCACACCGCCTTGGGGTCGATGTAGATGGAATATTTTCTATCGGATCTGACCTCTTCTCGCAACTGGCCCAATCAGCGTTTGCGCAGGCCGGGCTCTCGCCCGCAATATTGCGCCAGGTCGAAGCAACAACGGGGAGCGGCATTGGCTTTACCGACTCTTGTGGCGAGAACTGCCTCGCAGTCTACCCCGGAGCCAATCAGCTTCTTTCGGCGCAGGATATCAGGACAGTAGAGCAGGCTATTCGGGAGGCTCGCCTCGTGCTCGCCCAGTTCGAGGTCAGTGATGAGCCAATCCTCGAAGCTTTCACCCTAGCTTATGCAGCCGGTGTCCGGACCGTGCTCAACCCCTCGCCGTATCGTTCTGTCGATCTGCGCATTCTTGAGCGCACATCTATCCTGGTTCTCAATCAGGTTGAGGCTGCTCATATGGCCGGCACCCTCGGTTATCGATCACGAGGTTATCCGCTCGAGGAACTCGATCAAATGGCGGCGGCCCTCTTGGAACATGGTCCTGAGATGATCGTCACGACGTTAGGAAGGGATGGGGCGGCTATCTACCAGCAGGGTGCGGCTCCGCTGCGCCAGCCGGCCTTGCCAGTCGACACAGTTGATACCCTTGGAGCCGGCGATGCTTTCACAGCTGGGTTGGTGGCCGGTCTTCTGGAAGGACGCTCCGTCGCGGAGAGCCTGGAGCGAGCGGCTGCATGCGGAGCCATGGTGTGCAAGAAGGTTGGCGTTTTCAACGCGCTTCCAAACCACGCAGAGTTAGACGCGTTCCTCAAGGTAGCCAATTGCGGGGTGCCGACCTGAACGCGCACCAGCTTTGGACTGCTTTTGGTCTTGCCAAAGCCAATCCTTAGGTTATTCTGAACATAGCTGAGTCGGGATAGTATTTGGCAGTAATCCATGGCTTCAGCCATCGGATCTTTATGCATTCCAAGATTTCTTCGGGTATCCCATAGTTCTGGCGAGCTAATAGCGTATCCCGTATAGCATCAGAACGGGTGGATATGAGGTGCCGTCTTACTATGACGAGGCGGCTCTGTGACGGCATTCGCGCGACCATGATCAATAGCACCCACCAAACTGCGTTCTGCAGCTCATAGTCTTCGAGGTTCTGCTCATGTCTGGCATAATGGCACCTCTTCTGACAGGAATCGGGATCGGGTTAGCAGTTGCCGCTCCGATCGGACCGATGGGCGTGTTGTGCATCCAAAGGACGCTGGAGGGTGGCCTTGTGGCAGGCATGGCCACTGGGAGCGGAGCGGCTACGGTCCATCTCCTTTATGGAACAATCGTGGCGTTCAGCCTGTCCCTGCTCACGGATGCCGCGGCCACCTTCGTTCCGGCTTTCAAACTGTTTGCCGCTCTTCTGCTCTTCTGGTTTGCGCTACGGGTCCTGCGACGGACAGTCAAGCTGAGATCAGGGCAAGCCATGGCTCATTGTCTCCGGGCCTATCGGGACGCTGTGGTGTTCGGGTTGGCCAATCCGATCACCATCCTCCTGCTGCTCGCCTCTACGACGGGCCTGACCGTCAGCTATAGCGGTTGGACTGCATTCTCCTTCTCGCTTGGCGTGTTTACAGGCTCGATGGCATGGTGGCTGGCGTTGTCCAGTGCAATCTGGGCTCTGCGACAGCGCCTCAATACAACAGCCCTCCTCAGGACCAACCAAGCAGCAGCATTGGCTCTCGCGGGGTTCGGCTGCCTGGTTCTCGTGCAAGGGGTCCAAGCGCTTCAGGCCTTGGCTCCGCAGGCAAGAGAAATGGCATCCACGAGAACAGGCTCGTCCGCCCCGCATGATCACTAGGAAGGCTCACGATCCTTCAATTGTGCTGGCATGCATTCGCACCAACGAGCAAAACTGCTCCTGTCGCACAGGAACTCATCCAAGGGTCAGCTTCTGGCACTCCTCGGACCAAAGGGCATAGGGTCCATCACTGACGCGCCAGAACGATCTCTGAAGTCTGCTGGATTGGACCGCCAGGCGTGAGGTTGTCCGCCACTGTAATACGGAGTGTGCCCCGGCCCTCATTCCGGATGACCATGGCGGCTTGCGTGTCGCCGTTGACCGGGCGCGGCCACTCAATCTTGAGGTTCACGGTGTCACCATTGCGCGTGCCGCTGAGCCGAGCAGGACCGATCCGAGCGCCCGTGTAAGTGCCGCGATATGTGCTGGAGCGGGGATCATAGGCGAGGTCAACTCCGATCGGGCGGCTGAAGATGAGGGCGGCGCGGCAGTTGCCCTGGGCGCTGATCCGGTTCTCGGCAGGGTTGCCGGTTACAGAGCACGTTACCTGGCGCGGCTGAGAATTGCCCTCCCGCTGGACTTTGCCGGAGCCGGACCAGTTGCCGCGGAAGCGCCCGAGGAAGTCGGTCTCAGCGGCCTGAACGAGGCTCCAGGTGAGTGTGGTCGCGGCACACGACAGAATGGCGACTGCGATCAGGCGGGTTGCGGCGATGCTCATGCAAGCGTCTCCTGTGACGCGGCATCAACGCCACCGCACTGCACGTGTTCCCTGAACTTGGTGCTGAAGAATCCTATATGGAACTTGGGTTATCGCGCTCGACCTCAGGTCGGCGCTCCTGAGCACTTCAGGTTGTCGAACAAGGATGACGCCATCGGTTTGGTGAGCGTCAAATGGAGGAGGTTGGGCGCCGGCTCCTGAAAAGGAAGGCCCAGATCAGAAGCACGATGATTGCTCCGAAGACGGCCGCTATCAATCCAGTGCTGTCTTCAGCCTGATACCATCCTGCCTCCTGCCCCAGGTACGAGGCCGCGCAGGCGCCGATGATGCCAAGGAGGCTAGTCAACATGAACCCGAACGGTCCCTTTCTGCCGGGCGTAACCAGTCTGGCAATGACGCCAGCGGCCAAGCCTAGTGTCACTGTCCACATGATGCTCATGAGAGCTCCTGGCGAAAGACGTCGCCTAGGAAGGCAACCCCAGTGCCCGGCTAGGGTTGTAGCCCAAGATGCTGCGCTCCCGCAATGGCTGATGGTCTCGGATAATAATCTTGGCTCAGGTCGGGCGAAGCAGAAGGAAAACAGGATCGCTCAAAACGTGAAGGTCCGTTCATGGCACGAGGCTGACCTTAGCCGTACTTCCGCAGTTCTGGGATGAGCGGACCTTCGGACTGACATCCGCTACTACTCAGATTGACCCGGAGCTGACTTTGGCCGATCCGTCTCAATTGGCTGGCGTGCAGAACACTCCACGCAGCGGGGTTGGAGCAAGCGGCTTCTTAAGAGTTCTACAATATTCAAGCTCACCCCGGGGTGGGCAGAGCAGCCCTATAGACTGGCTCGTTACCGATCCACTGCGCCAAGCGCCGACGGAAGCTTCCGAATACGGTTTGATAACACCCTACCCGGTTCCGTAAAGGGGATTACCGGAATTTCCGCTCCGTGCTCCGTTGCGCACGTATCATCTTTGCGAGTTTTATAGTAATCTGAGACATGAGTGGGCGCATGTCACTCGAGTCGTCGTTCAAAGGTAAGTAGAGAGTATGATGTTGGGAAACATGCTCTGACCCAGAGCGCAGACAAGGGGAATACAATGCCAACTGATGTCATGACACCTGCTTCAAAAACACCGGCAGGCCGAGCAGCGGCTACCCCACCAAAGGAAATGCTCAAGACTACCTCTATGTCGGCCGATGCCGTGAAGGTCGTTCCTGGCCATGGCATCGCTGGTCGTCATGCAAAGCGGGAGCATCTTGATACCCTGTCCGGCAACAAAGACCCGGGCATGTTTGGCCGTATGTTCCCGAAGCTCCAACCTCTAGAGGTGAGTGATGCCAAGTTGCAGGCGCTCGCTGCCGCAATGCTCGATCCAGATCCGGCCAATACGACTCGAGACAATCCAAACATCCCAGCAGGCTTCACCTATCTAGGACAGTTTATCGACCATGATATCACTCTCGATCTGACTTCCCTTTCCGAGAAGGATAAGGATCCACTCGGCATTGAGAACTTCCGGACCCCGAGCTTGGATCTTGACGCGGTGTATGGCCTTGGGCCAGACGGCAGCCCGCATCTTTACGCCCGAAACCCGGGGAATACGGGCCAGCATGGTCCCAAACTGCTCATCGGCAAAAACATCAACGTCGATTTTGGCGGCGTCACTGGGAGCTTCCGCAACGACCTTCCCCGCAGCCCCGAAGGCTTTGCTCTGATCGGCGACCATCGCAACGATGAGAACCTGCTCGTGGCTCAGACACACCTTGCCTTCCTGAAGTTTCACAACAAGGTTTGTGATCTTCTCGCGAAGTCACCTTCGCCGCCGGCCGATATATTTGCCGAGGCGCGCCGAACAGTAACATGGCACTATCAGTGGATGGTGCTCCACGATTTCGTGGAACGTCTCACCGAGCCAGGGATCGTCGCCAAGATCCTTAACGACGGACGTAAGTTCTACCGCTTCAAGAAGACGCCTTATATGCCGGTCGAGTTTTCGGCCGCTGCTTACAGGCTCGGCCATAGCATGGTTCGGCAGACCTACAGCCACAACCGGGTCTTTCATAATCCGCCTGCTGATTTCAGCCTGATTTTCGGGTTCAGCGGCCTATCCGGTCAAATCATCGGTGATCTTGCTCCGAACCCACCCACGGGGCCGTTGCCGGTTCCTGTGCTGCCGAGTAACTGGATCATCGACTGGCGTCGTTTCTACGATCTCGGCACCCCAGACGGCACTCCCGAATTCACCCTCAATCATACACGGAAGCTGGACCCGTTCCTTATCCCAGAACTGCATAACCTGCCTGGCGGGGGTGGGAATCTGGCGTTCCGGAACATGAAGCGCGGTGTCAATCTTGGGTTGCCCTCTGGCCAAGACGTCGCCAAGGCAATGCGGATCAAGAATGCCCTCACCCCCGGAGAGATCGCGAGCGGTCCAGATGGGCAGGTAGCCAAAAAGCAGGGCCTCGATAAGGCAACCCCGCTTTGGTACTACATCCTCAAAGAGGCGCAGGTCCGCCATAACGGCGAGCGCTTAGGTCCCGTTGGCTCAACCCTCGTTTCTGAGGTATTTGTGGGTCTGATACATGGAGATACAAAATCATTCCTGTGGCAGGCCAAGAACTGGAAGCCGACGTTGCCGTCAGCGAAACCTGGTACGTTTCTAATGACTGACCTGCTTCGTCTGGTGGATGAGATCAATCCCATCGGCGAGCGCTAGCAATCAGGGAAGGCGGGAGATTCTCCTTCACGCCCGCCTTCCCGCTTCAGCTGATTGCCATTGCGGGGAGCAAGCACCGCTGGCCCTTCAGGTCATGCGAGAGGGCATTGCAAGGAGTTCCATAAACGGCCTTCAGCGAAATTCATGTGTAACCCGGGAACGACCGCTGTTGGCACTCCTGAGACATAAACGTTTGGTCCGCTTGAGGTCTCAAGAGCCGACGTTCGTTGAGCGGCCAGAAGGTGAAAGTCTGACCCGAAGCAGCCCTTCAAGCGATGTCTCGTGAGATGGAAGTACCGGGTCCGTGACGGTCAGATAGATGGTAACCGCTGTCGGATGATGGCGGCATGGAAGCGTGCCCCATAGAGCAGCCCATCATCGTTGAAGTCGTAGGCCGGGTTATGCAGGGGCGCTGAATCCTTGCCGTTGCCGACGAATACGAAGCAGCCGGGTACATGCTCCAAGAATCGGGCGAAGTCCTCCGACCCCGTCATTGGCTCACGGGCAGTCGAGACGTGCTCCGGCTCGAAGACAGTCCGGGCGGCCGCGAAGGTTTCGTCCACCAGGGCCGCATCGTTCAGAAGCGGCACGAATTCGCGCGTGTAGGTCACTTCGGCTGCGACGTTGTAGGTCAGAGCTGTCCCCTCAGCGATGACGCGCATCTGCTTCTCGATCTCGGCGCTGACCTCCGGCTGGAAACTACGGGCATCACCGAGGATGCGGGCATGCCCCGGCAGCGCGTTGCGGGTGCCGTCGGTGATCAACTCGGTCACCGAGACAACGCCGATGTCGGTCGGGCTCAGGCGGCGCGAGACGATGGTCTGGAGGTTCATCACTGTCGCACAGGCGGCGACCATCACCTCGTTGCCCCAGTGCGGGCGGGCGGCATGGCCGCCGATGCCTTTCAGAACGATCTCGAAGTTGTCCTCTGCCGACATGATCGGCCCTACACGGGTCTGGAAGTGCCCGACCGGTAGGCCTGGCATGTTGTGCAGGCCATAGATCTCCTCGAAGGGGAACCGCTCCATCAAGCCGTCGGCCAGCATGGCGAGCGCGCCCTTGCCCCATTCCTCGGCAGGCTGGAAGACGAAGCGCACAGTGCCGTCGAACCCACCTTCCTCAGAAAGGAGCTTGGCTGCCCCAAGCAGCATGGCGGTGTGGCCGTCATGGCCGCAGGCGTGCATCGTACCTGGGTTCTGCGACTGGTGGTTCAGCGTGCCCTGTTCGGTGATGCGCAGGGCGTCCATGTCAGCCCGGAGCGCGATGGCCCGGTTGCCGCTGCCGCGTTTGAGCGTGCCGACCACGCCGGTGCCGCCCACGCCCTCGGCTACCTCGTCGAGGCCAAATTCCCGCAGCTTGGCGGCCACGAATGCGCTGGTGCGCTTCTCCTCGAAGCCGAACTCCGGATGAGCGTGCAGGTCGCGCCGCCAGGCGGTCATCTCCCGTATGAGGGTGTCCAGATCTATGGCCATTGAGTTCTCCTTATCGGGCTGCGAGGCGGCTGACGACATCGAGCAGGATGTTGGCGCCTGCAATGAGATCGGCGTGCGGCGTGTGCTCGCGCGGATTGTGGCTGATGCCGCTGATGCTCGGTACGAAGATCATGGCTGAGGGCGCGATGCGGGCGATCATCTGGGCATCGTGGCCCGCGCCCGAGGTCATGCGCTTCGAGGCCAGCCCGCGCTTCCGGGCAGCGTCCTCCACCAGCTCCACGATCCTGCTGTCGAAGGTCATAGGCTCGAACCGCGCCAGCCGCTCAACTGAGATCGTGACCTCCTCGTTAGCCGCCATTTCCTCCAGGTAGGCGGCAAGGGCTGCTTCCTCCGCCTGGAGGCGCTGTTCATCAGGATCACGCAGGTCGACCGTGAAGGTGGCGCGCGAGGGAATGACGTTGATCGCATTCGGCTCGAAGCTCATGCAGCCCACCGTCGCAACAGTGGGCGTATTCGCATTGCGCGCCCGATCACGCAGGAAGGTGACGACGCACGCTGCCGCATGGCCGGCATCCCGGCGGATCGACATCGGCGTCGTACCGGCGTGGTTGGCCTCGCCCTCGATGGTGACCCGCTGCCAGGAGATGCCCTGGAGGTTCTCCACCGCGCCGATGGGCACGCCCTCCCGTTCCAGCACGGGGCCCTGCTCGATGTGCAGCTCGACATAGGCATGCGGCTTCAGGAAGCCTGGCCCCGCCGCGCCGGCGTAGCCGATCCGCTCCAGCTCGGCTCCTAGCACGGAGCCGTCAGTGCCGACCGTTGCCAGGGCTTCCTCGACCGGGAGCCCGCCGGCATAGACGAGCGAGCCCATCATGTCGGGAGCGTAGCGCACGCCCTCCTCGTTGGTGAAGGCCGCGACCGCGATGGGCCGTGCAGGGGTGTATCCAGCAGCCTTCAAGGTCTCGATCACCTCCAGCCCGGAGAGCACGCCGTAGCAGCCGTCATAGATGCCGGCATTGATGACGGTATCGATGTGCGAGCCGAGCAGGACAGGGGCCTCGTCCGAATTCGCGTTATCCTTCCAGATCCCGAAGATGTTGCCGACGCGGTCGACGGCAACATTCAGACCTGCGGCTCGGATCCAGGCAACGAGGGCGTCGCGTCCGGCCTTGTCGGCATTGGAGGCGGCAAGCCGGATCAGCCTGCTATCACCATCTCGTCCAATCCGCCCGAGTTCCTGGAGCCGGCCGAGCAGTCGCTTCGCGTCGATTGCGAGTGTCGTCATGCGTCTGCCCCTCCGGCGATGGTTGCGACTGCGTCAGGCCGTACTCCGACCAGTTCGGTGTAGCGTTCCGGATCGGTCGCGCCTTCCGTGTTGATGACGAAGACGCGGGACGCCTCATCTAGATGAAGTGCTGCCCGGATCTCAGAAACAGCCGCCGCGCGGATGAGGCCAGCAAGGCCTGCCCCGCCGCTCTCGCCAGCGACGATGACCGGATCGTTTCCACGTGGCCGGGCTAGGCGGTTCATCACCGCGACGGCATCCTCCTCGTCCACGGTCATGAAGGTATCTGCGATGCGGGACAGCACCCGCCAGGCGACCAACGACGGCTCGTAGCATTCGAGCATCGCCATAACGGTGGGCTCGCCATGCTTGATCTTGACCGGATGCCCCGCCCGGGCGGTCTCGAAGAGGCAGGCGGCGCGGGCTGGATCGACCACGACGAAGGTCGGCCGCTGGTCTCCAAGAGCAAGAGCCAGATACCCTGCCACAGCAGCCGCAACACCACCGACCCCTGCCTGCACGAACACATGGGTAGGGGGCTCGGGAAGCTGGCGCAGAGCCTCGCGCACCATGGCGGTGTAGCCCTGCATGACCAGTCCGGGAATGCGCTCGTAGCCGGGCCACGATGTGTCGGACACGACAATCCAGCCCTTCTCGGCCGCGACACGTGCCGCCTCGGCGACGGAGTCATCATAGGTGCCCTCGACTCGGATTATCTGAGCGCCGAAGCGGGCGATGGCCGCCACACGCTCGTCACTGACGCCGGAGTGTACGAAGATGGCAGCCCTGGCGCCAACAAGCTGTGCCCCTTGTGCCACCGAGCGTCCGTGATTGCCATCGGTGGCACAGGCGACCGTCATGCCAGCCGCGGCGGCGCGAACCTCGGGCGCATGCAGTTCGGCAATGTCGACTGAGCGTTCAAGGTGGCGACTGGCTTCCTCCAGCACGAGCCGAATGACGGCATAGGAGCCACCCAGGGCCTTGAAGCTACCGAGGCCCAGTCGGAAGCCTTCGTCCTTCACATAGATCGCACCCACACCGAGTTCGGCAGCCAGGGCTGGCAGGCTGTGCAGAGGCGTCAGCGCATGGTTGTCCCGGTAGGTGAGGTACCGCTCGACTTCTTCGGCCGCCGTAAGGCCAAACGTCTCGACATCAGCCGAATCAAGGGGCTTCCGGTAGTCGGGGTGCTGGTTGAGCAGGAACATCGCCGTCTTTCTAGTTTGGAATGGCGAGAAGATATTACACCTGACACAAGGAAGGCGCTCTATTTAGGCCCGCTGAATGCAAGAACTTTTCGTGCGAGAGGGTCACTAGTGTCCAAGTCTTCGTCCTCGATCACCCTCGACAGCTTTGATTTGGCAATCCTGAACATCCTCCAGCGGGACAACACGACCCCGCAGCGTGTGATCGGCGAGGCCGTCAACCTGTCCGCTCCTGCTGTGCAGCGCCGCATCCGGCGCATGGAGGAAGCGGGGGTCATCTAGGCCAATGTCGCAGTGATTGATCCAGCCCAGGTCGGGCAGCCGATCACGATCTTCGTCGAGGTCGAGGTGATCAGCGAGACGGCGGAGTTGATCGATGCTGCCAAGCGGGAATTCGCCACGGTTCCGGAGGTGCAGCAGTGCTACTACGTCACCGGGGAGGCCGACTTCGTGCTCGTGGTCGTGGTGCCGACGATGACCGCCTACGAGGCACTCACGCGGCGCCTGTTCTTCGGCAACAACAACGTGAAGCGGTTCCGCACCTTCGTGGCCATGGACCGTGTCAAGGTCGGGCTGGCGGTTCCTCTACCGGGATGACTGGACAGATCAATTCTTGCGACTGCCGCGGCTAGGGAACGACGGCTATTGGCACTTCCCTGAAGTACGCCGAATGTCCGCTCAAGCGCAGCGCGGCAGACCTTCTCGCGGCACCTGCAATTTCTCGGGGCGACGCATACCAGCCCTTCAGCGACGTCCGGGACCCCAACTCGGTTCGAATGCCACATGTAGTCAGGCGCCGGCCGAGGCTTGCCCGACCTCGGCGGCAATGCCGCGTAGTGCCTGCTCGAAGGTCTCGGCGGGCTGACCGCCGGAGATCAGCCATTTCCCATTGATGACGATGGCCGGGACCGAGCGAATGCCTCGGGAGGTCCATTCCAGTTCGGCGTTGCGGACCTCCTCGGCATAGCGGCCCGACGCCAGCACCTCGCGAGCCTGATTCCCGTCAAGGCCGGCCGTGAAGGCGGCCTCCACCAGCACCCCATGGTTCGACACGTTCGCGCCGTCCGTGAAGTTCGCCCTGAACAGCGCGAGCTTCAGCTCCTGCTGGCGCCCGATCGTCCCGGCCCAGTGTAGCAGGCGGTGGGCATCGAACGTGTTGTAGATCCGGCTCTCCTCCGACATGTTGAAAGTGAAGCCGACCTCGGCTCCGCGCGACCGGATCATCGCGCGGCTCGCGGCCGACTGCTCCGCCGTGGAGCCGTACTTCTCGGTGATATGCTCCACCAAGTTCTGCCCCGCCGCAGGCATTCTCGGATTGAGCTCGAACGGCTGGAATGTAATGTCGGCCTCCACAGCGTCCGAGGCATTGGCAAGCGCCTGCTCGAGTCCCCGCAGGCCGATGACGCACCACGGGCAGGCCACGTCGGAGACGAAATCGATTTTCAGGTGGTGGGTCATGGAGCTGCTCGTTGTCGTTAGTTGAAGTCGGATTGTGGCGGTAATGCCGAAATACCACAGTGTCGAGACGTCCCGACGGCTAATCCTTGAGATGCTCGCTCAAATTCAGGCGATCCCAGCCGTGGTTCGGCGTCACCAGATGCGAGATCGAGGCTTCACAACAAGGCACCCTCCTGCATTATAGCCGCCCCGTCACGGAATCTGTCGATTCCGGATGCACGCCTCACGAATGCCAGGAGCAGCAGTAATGACCGACCCCTCCGATTACGTGCCACCGAAGGTCTGGACCTGGACCAAGGGCAGCGGCGGGAGCCCCGTCACAAGCCTCAACCGCCCGATCGCCGGAGCCACGCATGAGAAGGAACTGCCAGTTGGCCACCATCCCTTGCAGCTCTATTCGTTGGGGACTCCCAACGGTCAGAAGGTCACGATCCTGCTGGAGGAGTTGCTGGCTCTGGGGCATTCCGGCGCGGAATACGACGCTTGGCTGATCAGGATCGGCGAGGGCGACCAGTTCGGCAGCGGCTTCGTGGAAGTGAACCCGAACTCGAAGATACCCGCCTTGTTGGACTGCTCCGGCCCTGACCCGATCCGGGTCTTCGAGTCCGGCGCGATCCTGCTCTACCTCGCCGAGAAGTTCAGGGCGTTCCTGCCGAGGGAGGCCGGCCCGCGTGCCGAATGCCTGTCCTGGCTGTTCTGGCAGATGGGAAGCGCCCCTTATCTGGGGGGAGGCTTCGGGCATTTCTACGCCTACGCGCCACTGAAGATCGAATATGCGATTGACAGGTTCGCGATGGAGACCAAGCGGCAGCTCGACGTGCTCGATCGGCGGCTCGCGGACAACGAATACATGGCGGGACCTGAGTACACGATCGCCGATATAGCCATCTGGCCGTGGTACGGTGCCTTGGTTCAGGGGCGCCTGTACGAGGCAGGCGAGTTTTTGTCGGTGCAGGACTACCGGCACGTCAGGCGCTGGGCCGATGCGATCGGCGAACGCCCCGCCGTCAAGCGGGGGCGGATCGTGAACCGCGCCTTCGGCGAGCCCTCTGAGCAATTACACGAACGCCATGACGCCAGCGACTTCGACACTATGACACAGGATAAAGTGGCCGCCCGGGAGTAGCAGCCCACCAAGCACGAGCGAACGTCCCGCACAAGCATGGACGCGATGCCGTGTGCTGGTGTCGAGGACAACGTCGCGGTGGAGCGGTTCGTCACATAGCTCTTGCAGAACAATGGGTCGCTGACCATGTGGGATGCGAACGCGAACGGGGCTATCAACGATCTGAATGATCCAAGCCAATGCTATATGTCGGTTTGTGGCACCCGCCGGTCGTTTGTCTCGTGACTGCTCAAGCCTCAAGTCCGGATGTTGCTCCATGATGCTCGGTGATCTTTGAGGCAGCTCGTCGACGGGCTGCCTCTGCATTTAGATTTCTACCTGCTCCGCAATCAGGAGAGCATCGTCGACATCGATGCCGAGATACCGAACAGTGCTCTCGATCTTGGTGTGGCCAAGTAGAAGCTGGACGGCGCGGAGGTTTCCTGTTCTCCGATAGATCATCGAGGCTTCGGTTCGCCGCAGCGAGTGCGTGCCATAGGCCAGGAGATCGAGGCCTATCGTGCAAAGCCACGATGCCAGCAGGCGAGCGTATTGGCGCGTTGTCATGGGCTTTCGCCGATTGATCCGGCTCGGAAACAGTGGCTCGCCTTTGTGTAGATCCTTCTTCTCCAGCCAGCGCCCGACAACCTCGCGGGTCTGCTCGGTGATTTCGAACTGAACAGGCCGGCCCGTCTTCCGCTGTATGACCGTAGCGCGCGACCGCACCCGCCCATTGAGGGCCACGTCATCGACCCGAAGCGCGACCAGGTCACAGGCGCGCAGCTTGCTGTCGAGCGCGAGATTGAACAGGGCGAGATCGCGAATCCAGTGGGCCACTTGGAGCCTGACCCGAATGGACCAGATCTCCTTCGCCTTGAGAGGCGGCTTGGGGCCAATCAACTTGCCTCGGTTCCAAGGCGCGGCGGTTCGACAAGTATGGTCAGCGATAGTGTCTTGCATTGCAGTGCTCCTGAAGCGAAGCCCCAGCAATGAACCTTGGCCGTTGCACCGATAAAACCCAGACTGTGCATTCCTCCAAAGGTCTTCGTCAGCTTACTGGGGTAAGTCGGACGTCCCTTCCTTTGCACTGATCTCCTTCACGTGACCCAATGCAGACCTTTGGCCGGCTTGAATATCGTAAGGGGGATGGCTCCGAGACTCACCCGTCTAGTCGCCTGCTCCAATCCTCTACGATCCCGGTAGCGAGTCGTTTTGCGGCATGATCCCGCCATCCCTGAGCGAGGGCTGGCAGTTCTGAAATTTGGCGAAGGGCATCTGCATTCATGGTATCGACGTAGAAGTGATGCCACACCCGATTGATCGTCCAATACTCGTTTGTGCGCTCCACCAGCTTCAGACAGTCACCTGGGGACACGATCCCTTCTTCCAACACGCGGTAGTACCAGCCTGTTCGGCCTGTGACCTGCACGCGTCTGGCCATTTGGATGTCGGCGAAGCGTTCATTCAGCTTCCAGCACGGTTGGCGACCTTGGCTGACCTGTACCAGGGCATGGCCTAAGCGGAAGATGTCGCCTATTGCGACCTCGGTTTCGGTCAGTCCTGTGGTCGAGACATTCTCCCCAAAGGCCCCGGGTTGATCGAGAAGAGCATGAGGGCCGATTTTGGATTTCCATGGGGCATAATGATCGAAGGGATAATGATGCACGGCCTTCTCCGGCCCGCCGTGACGCACCGTGTCCCCTTGTTCATCTCCCTGAAACCCAATGCGGCGCAGGAGCACAGGGGCCATAACTGGAGCCTTGACAATCCCACTCGGCGCTGCCCGCTTCCCGAGAGGCCTCACGCCTCCAATCAGCAGCCCCATCAGAGGCAACGACGAGTTCGACATCATCGTGCGCCTCGTAGACCTGCCAGCCATTCCTCAAGCAGCGCGCCAGCGGCTAACTCAAGATTCTTACCGTATCTCTGGGCATCCTGACGTAATCCCAGGACATCGATGCCGGCTCCTGCGAGTTCTGCCGCATGCCCTACAAGCCACCGCTCAAATTCCGGCCCTGTCTCGGCTTCGGGATGGAACTGGACGCCTAGGATCGTCTCACCGATCGAGAAGGCCTGCTGCTGCACGAGCGTTGTAGAAGCAAGGTTCGTCGCGTCTTGCGGCAGCGCATAGGTGTCGCCATGCCAGTGAAGCACTGGCACGCCATCGAGATGGCGCAAGGGACTCGCCCGCCCCGCCTCTGTCAGATCGATCGGCGCGAAGCCGATCTCCTTGACCCCTGCCGGGAATACCGGGACGCCGAGGGAAGAGGCAATCAACTGGGCGCCGAGGCAGATGCCAAGGGTAGGGCGCTTGGTCTCAAGGCGCTTCGTGATGAACGCCCGCTCGGCCTTCAGGAACGGGTAGATCGCGTCCTCATAGACGCCGATCGGTCCTCCGAGAATAACGAGAAGGTCGGGCTCGATCGGGTCTTGCCCAGGAAAGCCTGGATCGCCGACCGTCACATACCGGATCGCGTAGCCTGCCTCGTTCAGCACAGGTCCGAAGGTGCCGAGATCCTCGAACAGAACGTGTCGAAGCACAAGTGCGGTCCTTGTCATCGCGTTGCCCCACCTGGGTTCCGTGGCAGCCTCGTTAGAGGAGCTTCACAGGTACTGGCTGAGAAGTCCTCGATCCATGACGTGATCGTGCTCATCGTGGGAGTTGTTGCGTCCGCCGGGTCGATGAGGGTAATTCTTGTCATGGTTCTCTCTTCTCTGCTCGCGTGGAGGGGGAAATCAGCCGGTCCGCCGATGGCAGTCGACGGACCGGCACCTTTGGTTATCGGGCAGGTGTGACCTTGCCGGGCAAGCTCAGGTTCCCGGACGCGACCTTGAACACATTGTCGACGCACAGGAGCGGCGCATGAAGGTTGCCGTTGACCTTCAAGCCGGCCGTCACGCCGTCGAAGGACGCTCCGGTGATGCCGCCGAGCACCGAGAGCGGGATTGCGACATCGACTGCATCGCCCTTGAAGGTCGTCGGATATTCGGGGCTGTCGATCAGGAGAGGAACGTTGGGCCAGGTTGCCGGAACCTTGGGTTTCGATCCTTCGGGGATATCCACAACCTTGAGCCCGCCGCCGCAGGCCTTGTCCTCCGCAAGCACGACCCAGTGGGGATGCCAAACGTCTCGGTTCTTCTTGCCAAAGGCGCCATCATCGAAATCGGGATGGAATGTTACTGCCAGAGCGACGATACCGCGATCCCGGTCAAAGCCGACGTCGCCGCTGTTGAGGGAGGTTGGCCACACATAGGCGTAGACTTTCGAACTCTCGAACTTGCCAGTCGAAGCGGGTTTGTCCTTGCCGGCTGCGCCCCGGACGCGCGTGGTGAATACGGCTGTGTCCCCCTTTGTGACGATGGTGGTCTCGATGATGTCGAACGATGCCTGAACGGCTTGAGATGGCTCGGCCTTGATCGGGTGGGCCCCGGCTGCGTCGAGACAAAGCGGGATCATTCCGGCGGCAAGCACGCCGGCTACGAGATGTCTGATCATGGTGGGTTAGTCCTTTCGTCCTTAAGTCGCGTGGAGGGTAGAAAGACCCCCTTGGAACGCATCCCAGGTGGCAGCCCGGGAGGCAGGGGGAGCGGCTTCGTGCTCGCGGCATTCGATGCGCAGGTCGCGCTGGCCGAACGACGCGTTCACGAAATCACATTGGTGCGGCCGAGCCTTGTCGGCATGCACAAAGGGTCGGAAGTAGCGGCAGCTCGCGCACATGCGCTGAACCGGGATAACGCCGGCCTCCTGCATGTGGCGGATCATCTTGATGAGCGAGATCAGGAGATCCTCCTGCTCGGCTTCGGAGAGAGCTCGGATGGCTTGATCGGCTGCGCCTTCAACTGCGTCGCCGGCCAGGAACGACCGTCTGCCGGCATCCGTGATGCAGACGGTGACAGCGCGCCTGTCGCCCGGGACGGGCTGCTTAGCGACGTAGCCTCTGCGTTCCAGAGCATTGATCGAGTCTGTGGCCGATGGCTGGGAGACCCCGAGATTGAGGGCGATCTCCTTAACGCTCAGACCGTTCTCACGGCCTTCAAGTGCCTCAAGAATCGTCATTTGAGTCGGGTTCAGCCCGATATGCCGGGACCGTGTCCAATCATCGATTCTCAATGCCATGCCTATCCGCGCGAGCCCTTCGCGTACTCGATTGTCCAGAGGTGTGGCGACGGTCGGTGTTTCCATGACAACTAATATATAGGAGTCCTATGTAAATGCAAGCTTGGTCTTTGCAGATGCCCATCTTGGAGCTGAAGCATCCCTGTCTTTCGGTGCCTAGGTAAGACTGGCGGGCACCAGAAAGGCTGGATTTTAACGCGGCTTTACACCTTCTTACTCGTTCGCCCACGCAGCTCCCGCGACACTGCCTGCTATGCCGACAGGGTTCGCGGCCCAGGCAATAGCAGGAGCACATCATGGTTCGGACGACTGCCCTTATTACCGGTGCCTCAACGGGGATCGGTGCCGCCTACGCAGAACGGCTGGCCCAACGCGAGCATGACCTCATTCTCGTCGCGCGGGACGCGATGAGGCTGGAGCATGTCGCGGCACGCATCGGGGAGATGACAGGTGTCGCGATCGATGTCCTGCCTGCCGACCTGACCTCTGATCCTGAGCGGGATTTGGTCGAGAGGCGCCTGCGTGAAGATCCTGAAATCTCAATTTTGGTCAACAACGCGGGTGCATCCAGCAACACGACGATCCTGAGCGCCGACACTGATCGGCTCGAGGACCTGATTGACCTTAACGTGGTGGCGCTCACCCGCCTGTCCGTGGCCATTACCCCAAAATTGGCTGCACGGGGGAATGGGGCAATCATCAACCTGTCCTCGGTTACGGCGCTCATGCCTGCCGCATTTGAACCCACCTATCTGGCGTCTAAGGCCTACGTTTTGGCCTTCAGCGAGTCACTTGCGACCCAACTCGAACCTCATGGCGTACGCGTCCAGGCGGTCCTGCCGGGCATGACCCGAACGGAGATCTGGGCGAAGGGAGGCCACGACCTTAACGTGCTGCCGCAGCACATGATCATGGAGGTCGGGGAGATGGTCGATGCCGCGCTGGCCGGATTCGACCTGGGTGAGACGGTCACGATTCCCTCGCTCCCCGACGTCAGGCATTGGACCGCCTTCCTGGATGCCCGAGCGACACTCCAGCCGCATCTGTCGCTTCGGGACGCAGCAGGGCGCTACAAAATGCAGGAATCGAAGCAGGAGCACGCTCTCGATGAGGCGCTGGAGGCAACATTCCCGGCAAGCGATCCCATCGCGGTGAGCCGGTATCGTTCTATAAACCTCTGATCTTACGTGGGTTAAGTCGTTCTTTCGTCATCTTCCCCTGAGACATCTTGTCAGGCATAGTTTCCCGACCACCCAAGATGCCTGAGCCAGATGAAGAACGCGGATGTCAGATTCGGCCCGTTCACGCTCATCACTTCCGAGCGCCTTTTGCTGCGCGATGGAGAGCCGGTCAGGATTGGCAGCCGTGCACTGGACATCCTCATTGCTCTCGTGACCCGAGCCGGGGAGGTGGTTACGAAAGAAGAGTTGATCTCCACCGTCTGGCCAAGAACATTCGTCGAGGAGACCAATCTCAGGGTCAATATCGCCGCCCTGCGCAAGGTGCTCGGGGATTTGCAGGAGCCCCACAGGATCATCTCCAACGTCACCGGCCGGGGCTATTGCTTTGTTGCATCGGTCAGCGCGGCCGAGGAGTCCGTTCGACATGTCCAAGCCGAGATACCAAGACCTCGGCAGGCGCCCTCGGCAACGGGCTCCCTGCCACGGTTGGGCGGGCGCATCATCGGGCGGGACGGGGACCTTGATCTGCTCAATCGGCAGCTCCACGATCTTCAGATCCTGACCATCGTCGGCCCTGGGGGGATCGGTAAGACGACAGTTACGGTCTGCCTCGCTCAGCGAAATCTCACCCGGTTCCCAGACGGGGTTGCCTTCGTCGACCTAGGACCGCTTGCGGATTCGGCATTGCTTCCCACAGCCGTGGCAAAAGGGGCAGGTTGTATCCTCGGGACCGCAGATCAGCTGACCGAGCTGGCGAAGCAGCTGAGTGAGCGCTCCATGCTGCTCGTCCTCGATTGCTGCGAGCATCTCGTCGATGATATTGCCCGATTGGTGGAGACCCTGGCTTTGAGGGCACCCGCTCTCCGGTTCCTCGTCACGAGCCGAGAACCGCTTCGCGTGCAGGGGGAACGGGTCCACCGCCTTGCTCCGCTCACCTTTCCATCAGAGAGAGAGGCGGATGATGCGGTGTCGGCTCTCAAATTTGCGGCCGTCCAGCTCTTCGTCGAGCGGGTTGCCGACAACATCGGAGGCTACGATCTAAGTGATGCCGAAGCGCCGCTCGTGGGGGAAATCTGCAGGCGGCTGGACGGCATCGGCCTGGCTATCGAGCTGGCCGCGGCCCAGGTCGACAGCCTAGGGATCGAGGGTCTTGCCGTCTCGCTGCGGAACAGTTTCGATGGGTTGACGCGAGGGCGGCGCACTGCGCTCCCGCGCCACCAGACCCTGCATGCGGCGCTGGACTGGAGCTACTCGCTCCTCGACGAGGCCCAACGCACTGTGCTCAGCCACCTGTCGCTGTTCAACAAGGAGTTCACGATGGACGCCGCGCGGGCGGTGGCTTCCGACGGTGGTACCATTGACGTCGCGGCTTGTCTCGGAGATCTCGTCGCGAAGTCACTGGTGGTGGCTGACCGCAGCATCCATCCCGCCCGATACCGCCTGCTCGACATGACGCGCGCCTACGCGGCGGAGAAGCTCTCGGCTTCAGGCCAGAGCGAGGAGGCATCCCGGCGCCACGCCACGCATTACCTCGCGCTCTTCGAGCAGGCCGCCGATCAATGGCAGACAAGCCACGATAACGAGTGGCTCGCACTCCATAACCGTGACATGGGAAATCTGAGAACCGCCCTGGATTGGGCCTTCTCCTCACAGGCCGATCCCGTGATCGGGATCGGCCTGACGATCGCGGCCATTCCCCTCTGGTATCAGCTCTCCCTGGTTGACGAGTGCCTGATGAGGGTCCGTCAGGCCCTCGAATGGCTCGAGCGGCAGGATGAGCCCGATGATCGCAGCCTCATGCGTTTATATGCGGCGCTGGGCTTTCCCCACATGCGCGCGATCTCCGGCCGCCCAAGTGGTGCCAAGGCGTGGGAACGCTCGCTAGGGATCGCGCGGCGGATCGATGATGTTGATTTCCAGTTGCGGGCCTTGTGGGCTCTGTGGGTGGACCGAACCAACAGCGGCTATTCCCGTGCTGCTCTCGAGATGGCGGAGGAGTTCCACCGGTTGGCAGCGCGATCGCAGGATCCAGCGGACCGGCTCATCGGCGAGAGAATGCGTGCGCGTTCGCTCCATTTCCTGGGTGACCAGCCAGGAGCCGAAGCGCATGTGCGCCGCATGCTCGACGAGTATCGTGCGCCGGCTAAAGGAGCTCATTTGGCCCGTTTCCAGTACGAGCAGCGCCTCACGGCGCGGATCACGCTCGCACGCGTGTTGTGGCTGCGCGGTCGCGAGCAGGAAGCTCTCGGCGAAGTGGAGGACATGATCGCCACAGCCTTGCAGATCGACCACAACTTGACGATCTGCCACGTCCTATCCGATGCGGTCTGTCCCATCTACCTGATGGCTGGCGATCTCGACCGCGCCCAGCACTACACCGATATGCTCCTCGAGCGGACCAAAGTCTATGCCCTCGATGTCTGGCATGCCTATGCCGAGTGTTTCCAGGGTGACATCCTGATCCGCCAGGGGAAGGCCGCGGCAGGCGTGCCACTGGTGCGAAATGCGCTGGACCGGCTTGAGAGGGCCGGCTTTCATCTCTATCGAACGGTTTTCCACGCCGTCCTTGCCTCCGGCCTCCAGGCACTCGGTCGTGTCGAGGAGGCGCTGGGTGTGTTGGACGCGGCCTTGGCACTGACGCGGCAGACTGGCGAGGCTTGGTACATGCCGGAACTCCTTCATCAGCACGCCCGGCTGCTCATGACGCGGGACGATGCCCAGGAGGATGCCCGTCGCCTGATCCAGCAGTCCCTAGCCTTGGCAGCGGAGCAGGGCGCGGTAGCCTGGGTAAGCAGGGTGAGTTCCTGGCATCCCGAAGCGGCCCGTTAACACTCTTTTACACTGCTTAACTGGTTCACATCGCCGACCGGGGCCATGGTTGCGTCGGCCCGAAGATGCAACAGGGCCAGAGGGACGTGCGATGACATCTCCGACTTTCACTTCACTGCTCCGGTCCACTGCGGTCGGCGTTGCAGCCATCATGTGGTCGGCCGCGGTTCCGGCTGCCACAACAGCACAAACCGCTCGCCCCCTACAGGAATATTCCGAGACCTGCGGCGCCTCATGCGTTGAGACGAAGACGGTTAGTGTCGGCGGTATCCCTTACGCCTACCGGTCTCTTGGCAAGCCGTCCGGGACGCCGCTGGTCATGATCAACCGCTTCCGCGGGACGATGGACGAGTGGGACCCGGCCTTCCTCGATCACGTGGCTGCCGGGCGATACGTCATCATCTTCGACAATGCAGGCGTTGCCCGCTCGGGAGGCGAGGCACCCGCCCGCATGGCTGATTGGGCCGCGAACGCTGCCAAACTCATCGAGACCCTGGGGTACCGCCAGGTCGACGTGCTGGGTTTTTCCTTCGGTGGTCTAGTGGCGCAGGAATTGACGCTCCAGCGACCGGAGCTCGTTCGCAAGCTGATCATCGTCGGCAGCGGGGCAGGCTATGTCGAGGGTGCCAATCTGCGTCCTAAAGCGATTGAGATCGCCACGAAGCCGGTCAACACGGACGAGGACTTCCTCTACCTGTTCTTCAAGGAAACGCCGACGAGCCAAGCGGCCGGTCGAGAGCATCTAGCCCGCCTGCGCCTGAGGGTGGATGCGTTTTCCGAGCGCGTCAGCGAGAAGGCCTGGAAGGCGATGCTCTCGGCAGGGAGCGATGTGGGCACACCGGACACCTCGCTGCTGCGGCGTGTCGGGTCGATCCGCCAGCCTGTCCTTATCGCCAATGGCAATGAGGATGTGATGATCCCGACCTACCAGTCGTATGCCTTGGCGCAGGCCATGCCGAATGCCCGGCTGATCATCTATCCGGATTCAGGTCACGCCTTCCTGTTCCAGTACCCCAAGGAATTCGGGGACGAGGTCCTGGGCTTTCTGGAAACAGAGAGCCAGCCATGAGCGCGCCCTCCGTCTCCGCCCATCCTACCAGACGCGCCGTGCTGGCCGCGGGGCTCGGCTTGGCCGCCACGGCTGGAGCCTTCGCCCAGGGATCCGGCACGAACTCCCCAAAATCGACAATGCAATCCACCGAAGGAGCGAGAACGATGGCTACCATCACGACGACGGACGGCACCGAGATCTTCTACAAGGACTGGGGCAGCGGACAGCCCGTCGTCTTCCATCATGGCTGGCCGCTCAGTGCGGATGACTGGGACAGTCAGATGCTGTTCTTCCTTCACCAGGGCTATCGCGTCATCGCCCATGATCGCCGTGGCCATGGTCGCTCGACCCAGACCGCTCACGGCAACGAAATGGACACCTATGCCGATGACGTCGTTCAACTGGCGAAGGTCCTCGATCTCAAGGGCGCGATCCACATCGGCCATTCGACCGGAGGCGGCGAGGTGGCGCGCTACGTTGCCCGCGCTGAGCCGGGCCGTGTTTCTAAAGCGGTGCTGATCGGCGCGGTTCCGCCCATCATGGTCAAGTCGGACAAGAACCCCGGCGGCCTGCCGCTGGAGGTATTCGACGGCTTTCGTGCGGCAGTCGCCGCGAACCGGGCGCAGTTCTACGTGGATGTGCCGGCAGGTCCCTTCTACGGCTTCAACCGTCCCGGTGCGAAGATCTCGCAAGGTGTGGTCGACAACTGGTGGCGGCAGGGCATGATGGGAGGCATCAAGCCGCAATACGACTGCATCAAGGCCTTCTCGGAAACCGACTTCACGGAGGATCTCAAGAAGATCGAGGTTCCCACGCTTGTGATGCATGGCGACGACGATCAGATTGTGCCCTTCGCTGACTCCGCGCCGCTGTCCGTCAAGCTCCTGAAGCACGGGACCCTCAAGGTCTATGAGGGTCTGCCGCACGGGCTCTGCACGACTCATCCGGACATCGTGAACGCCGACCTCTTGGCCTTCATCAAGGGCTGACCAATACGACAGGATGAATGCAATGACCATGAAAGCCAGCGAGGAATTCCTGGATCGGGACAACGGGCTGCGGATCTTCGTACGATCGTGGCATCCACCCGGTCCACCACGGGCGGTGGTGGCGATCTGCCACGGCGTGAAGTCCCACAGCGGGTATTACCAATGGATTGCGGAGCAACTGGTTGCAAGTGGGCTTGCGGTCTATGCTCTCGACCTGCGCGGCCGCGGTCGTTCCGGCGGCGAACGCTTCTTCGTCGAGGACGTCTCCGAATACGTTGACGACGTATCAGCCCTGATCGAACTGGCCCAGCGTCGCGAAGGGGATCTGCCCCTGTTTCTCCTCGGTCACAGTGCAGGCGGCGTGGTCTCGTCTGTCTATACGCTGGATCATCAGGAAGAGCTCGCCGGCTTCATCTGCGAGAGCTTCGCCTACCAGGTCTACGCGCCTGACTTCCTGCTGACCGTCATCAAGGCCATCAGCCGGATCGTACCGCGCCTTCCCGTACTCCGGTTGAAGAACTGGGACTTCTCGCGCGATCCCGCTGTCGTGGCCTCAATGAACACCGATCCGCTCATCGCCGGCGAGGTGCAGCCGATGACAACAGTTGCCGCATTGTCTAGGGCGAACGACAGGCTCAAGACGGGGTTTGCTTCGATCCGGTGTCCTATCCTCATCCTGCACGGCACGGAGGATAAGGTCACGCGCCCGAGCGGAAGCCTAGAGTTCCACGAGGCGGCAGGAGCGGCCGACAAGACGCTCAAACGCTATGACGGGCACAGTCACGACCTCTTCAACGATTTCGGCCGTGAGCGCGTTTTGGCCGATGTGGTGGCGTGGATCAATGCCCGGCTCCCGGCCGCGAAAAGGTTCTCGGCAGTTGGTTGATAGATCATCCAACGGGAGCATTCGACTATGCCTGACAGAACGTCAGCGTCCATTCTGCTTGTTCTCGATGTCGGGGATGCGCCCGATGCCGATCCGCTCGAGGAGTTCGTAGGCGTCTACTACGCTCTGCAGAAGGCGGGTGCCCGAATTCTGATCGCGTCTGAGGCCGGGGGCTATCCCTGGTCCCAGCGGCCGAAGCAAGGGGAAGGGCCTGAAAGCAAAATGGTGGATCGGTTCCTGTCTGACCGCCACGCCCGGGATGAAATCGCAGACACGCTTCCGCTCCGCGATGTCTTCGTCGAAGACTTTGAAGCCTGCATTCTAGTCGGAGGCAACGGATCGCTGGCGGAGGCCAACGACAGGTTCGCTGAAGGCCTGATCGGTAGGTTCCTGAAGGCGGGCAAACCCGTTGCTGCCGTCTCCGGCAGGATCGACTTCATGCCCGATGGCTGCACACGCGGCTTGGCGCTTCTCAGCGGCGGCGGGATTGGGCTGCCGGCCGCGATCCGCGCCCTTCTGGCAGCTTTGCAAGATGATGAACCAGGAGATTGATGATGAGCATTGCTCGATCTGAATTTGTTCCGGACACCGCTCTCTTTGAATTCCGGCAGGGGAACTTCAATGTCACGGTGTTGAGTGACGGACACTTCGCGTTGCCCGCCGGTACCGTGGCTCCGGAGGCTTCATCAGACGAATGGCTTGATATCGAGAGACGTCTCGGCGGGAGTGCTGGGACCATCCGCGCCCATGCCAACATCCCGCTGATCCAGTCGGGAGATGACTTGATTCTGATCGACCTCGGAGGCGGGGGGAAGTTTCAGCCGACCGAAGGGCGGCTGGCATCGTCTCTTGCGGCAGCAGGACACGACAGGGATTCGATCACCAAGGTGCTGCTCACCCATGCGCATCCCGATCACGTCTGGGGCTTGCTTGGATCCGACGGCAGACCGCGGTTCCCGAACGCGTCCTACCATGTTGGAGTTGCCGAATGGGACTTCTGGATGGATCCAGATTTTACCTCCTCGATGCCATCTGTGCTGCACCCCTTCGCGAAGGGAGCCCAACGCGACCTGTCGGCGGTTCGCGAACGGATTGTCCTAGTGAAGGATGGCGACGACATCTTGCCCGGCCTCCACGCCATTGCAACGCCCGGTCATACCCCCGGTCACACGTCCTATGCCCTCTCCGGACATGAGACCATGGTCGTGACCGGAGACGTGGTCACCAACCAGATCGTCTCCTTCGAGCATCCAGCCTGGCGTTTCGGCAACGATACGGACAAGGACGTTGGAGCGAAAACGCGGCAGCGCTTCGTGGACTGGGCCGCAGTCGATCGCCTGCTGCTGCTTGGATATCACTTTGCGTACCCTGGATTGGGTAGGGTGGGGAGAGCCGGCGGTGAATATCGGTACCATCCTGCTTATGTTTGACCTTAGACACTGCTCACCCAAAACGACGTACGCAGGCCTTGGGCCGAACAGCGTAATTCACGGACGACAACAAGCTGTCACGCTAAGAGGCCTCAGGTCTGTTCAAGCCAGGGGCTGCGTGGTTCAGCCAAGAGGGGACGATCAAGGGTCGCATCGCTCCGGGCCCGTATGGTGATTTCGCCGTGCTCAACACCAAATACCCCACCGTTCCCGAAGAGCAGAAACTGAAGTCGTCGCAATGACCCGCCGTGTGACCATCATGCCAGTTGAGTAATGCCAGTTTTAGAGAGTGTGTTCGGTTATCAAAGGAGATCCCCACCATGTCACGTAAGTTCAAGAAAGCTTTCCACTTATTCGTTGGGATTCTGGCACTCGGTCTGCTGTCAGGAATACCGCCCGTCTTGGCCCAAACGGCGCCACCCCGAGGCGCCGCCTCGTCCAGCGTTCTGCCGACCGGCGGAGGCGCCGCGCTGCTCGACCCATCCGATACCGTCATCTTGCTGCTGGATCACCAGTCGGGTCTGTTCCAGACCGTGAAGGACGTTCCAATAACGGAACTGCGGTCCAATGTTGTGATGCTCGCCAAGCTGGCGTCGCTGATGAAAATACCGGTTATCATGACGGCTTCGGAGCCGAACGGAACGAACGGGCCGCTGATGCCTGAGATTCACCAGAATGCACCCCATGCTGTGTATGTGGCGCGGAAGGGTGAGGTGAACGCCTGGGACAATGAGGACTTCGTCGGGACGGTGCAATCGACCGGCAAGAAGACCTTGATTATGGCAGGTGTCTGGACCAGCGTTTGTGTCATGTTCCCGGCGCTCGATGCAAAGCTGGCAGGATACAAAGTCTACGCCGTGATGGATGCGTCGGGCGATCCGAGTGAGATGGCGAGCCGGACCTCGCTCGCCCGTTTCGTTCAGGGTGGCGTCATCCCTACAACAACGAATGCCGTGCTGTCCGAAGTGCATCGCACCTGGAACCGTCCCGAAGCCGCCGAGATCGGTGCCCTCTATGCCCACGTCTCGCCGAACTATGCAGCGGTCGTGGAGAGCTACAGCAAGGCTCAAGAAGTCGCGCGCGAGCAGACCCAAGTACGACCCGCGGGTAGTCAATAGGCAAGTCTGCCTCGCCAATTTCTCATCGTTTCGCGGAGTCTTGGTGAGGATGCGGGCATGATCTGGATTCTCTGGTCGATCCCAAGGAGCGGCTAAAGTCCCGGAAGCGAAACCCGCTGGAGGTGGTTTGGCGTAACTTCTGTCACTTCGAGTGAACTTCGTTACCGCCAGGCTGCAGCCGATCCTTTGGACGATGGTGCGAGAATGGCATCGATCCACGACATCGTTAATGGCCCTCGGATCGATGAGGGACCGTGACCTGCTTGCGGCCGAAAACCCGTGCCGGGCATCGGAAGGTGGTGGGAGGCTTTCCTCACCACGATCCAAGCTGCAAGGTCAGGCCGTTCGGCTCTGCTTGGCGGCCATCTCGGAGATCAACCGGGCCTAGTAGCGGGCGGCTTCGAGCTCGTTCCTCCGACTGCATTCCCTGCTCATGGCTCCTGGTGATGGTGGCAGCCCGCTGTTCGACCAGGTAACTAGGTCAGCTCTTGGCACGTTCCGGAAGTAAGCCGAATTTCTGGAACGGCGCGACAAGCGGACCCTCATTTGGTTCGTCCAACGTTACACTTTGACCCCAAGCTGACCTTGGATAGCTCTCCAATCCGGACGCCATTGCCGCTCCCCATCACCGCG
>JALYFY010000154.1 GCA_030777385.1 Pseudomonadota bacterium
CAGCAGCTCCAGGCGGGCGAGGATGTTCGGGCCGAGCGCCCGGCGCGGCAGCAGGGATGCCGACCAGGGATGGCGCAGCATGCAGGCGCGCCAGTCCTCAACCATGTGAACCACGTCGGCGCGCCAGACCTGAGGCCCGAGGGTTTGCTGCGGGTCCCGGTATTCGAGCACCGAGTCGAGCGCCAGATCGAACACCTCCTCTTTGCTGTCCACATGCCAATACAGGCTCATCGCCCCTGAGCCGAGGCGGTCGGCCAGCCGGCGCATCGTCAATCCGTCGATCCCTTGCGTGTCCAGCAGGTCCACCGCGGTCGCCACGATCCGTTCCAGCGAGAGGGCCGGCTCGCCGGCCGGCTCCTGCACGGCCGGAGAGGACACACCCGTCCGTCGAGGCCGCCTGCTCCCGGCGCTGCTGCGTTTGTCTGCCATCCGTCCCTTCCTGCCGATCAGAACCTCGATCTAGGCCGACAAGGCGCGGAATGTCGATCCTGAACGATTGACTCGTACGCTGTACGATGCCATTTACTCGTACAGCGTACGAGTGGTTACTATGGGCAAGGGCCAAAGTCCAATCCTGCCGGCCACGAGGGCTCAACGCTCCCGGCTCTCAGACCTGGGAGACCCTCATGTCGCGCGCCATCAGGCATCTGCTTTTCGGAGGGCTAATCATCATGACCATGGGCGTTTCTCAAGGAACCGAGACCAATCGCAAGCTGACCATCGTCAATCCGCACAACCTCTACGACCCGACGCCGAACGGCTACAGCACGGCGGTGATCGTGCCCGCCGGCGCCAGGCTGGCCTATATTTCAGGACAGGGCGGCCAGGACGGCACGGGAGCCTTGTCGCCCGACTTTGCCGTCCAGGTCGAGCAGGCTTACGCCAATCTGCGCACAGCCATCGAGGCGCTCGGTGCAAAGCCGGATCAGGTCGCCAAGCTCACGGTTTATGTGGTCGATCACGACATGTCCAAGCTCGAGGTGCTGACCAGGACCGTCAAGGCGGTGTTCGGCGCGGCGCTGCCGGCCCAGACCCTGATCCCCGTCCCCAAGCTCGCCATCGACCCCATGCTGTTCGAAGTCGAAGCCGTCGTTGTTCTGGACTAGCGCATCGCCCGATCAGGACCATTCGGGTTGCCGGCGCTGACCCTATCGCCAAGCCGACGGGATAGCTCGTTCAACCGTATACAGACGCGATCTTCGAGGATCGGCAGGCGCTCCACGAGCGTGGCGAGTTCGCGACCGAGGACGAGCAGGCCTTTTGCTGTTGCGGCAGCCTAGCTGCCGCTGACGTGCACGCTGCCGAGGCCTGCCACATCGAAGCGGTAGGTGAAGGGGCCGGCTGGGAACCGCGTTGTGACGATGCTGCCGGTCATGACGATGTCGCCCTTGCGCAACCCGCGGCCGTTGGCGGCAAGGTGGTTTGCCAGCCATGCCAACGGCACGAACGGATGTCCGAGCGCATCGGCGCCGCGGCCTCGCGCCAGCTCGGCGCCGTCCTGGTAGGCGATCCCTTCGAGAAGATCCAAACGGGCGGGAGGCGGTGCGAACTCCCCCAGGACGACCCCGGCATTCCAGGAGTTGTCCGCAACGAGCGTGTTGATATCGAGAGCGCTGTAGTCCGCGTGCCGGTCGTCGACGAGTTCGATGGCAGCCGCAACCGCATCGATGGCGTCGCCCACCTGCTCCGGCGTGAACGGCTCGCTGCCCGCAACCAGGTCCCGGCCCAGGCGGACGCAGATCTCGAACTCGAGCCCGAGGCGACCGTAGCTGGCCATCGACAATCGGGCACCGCTCCTGAACACCCTGCGGCTGAAGATCGTGCCGCAGATCGGCTGATCGATGCCGCACATCTGCTGCATGCGCTTGGAGGTCAGGCCGATCTTGTAGCCCGCAGGGGCATCGTCGCCGATGGTGGCCGCCACATACGCATCCTGCACGCGGTAAGCCTCCGGCAGGCCGCCGATCCCATCGAACTTGTGGAAGTTCACCCCATCGCGGTGTTCGGCAACAAGCTGGTCTGCGATCGTGCCAAGTGCTTCGCTCAAGTTGCTATCTCCTTGCCGGTGCTGTTGCGGACAATCTAGGCCTCCGGGCGCACACGCCGTTTGCATGCCTGTCGATCGACAGTGGGAGAACCACACGATCCTCGGTTCATGGGCGCCGGCCCGCAAGGCTACGCCGCAAAGGATGCCGATGGAAGGGGCGCGATCATTGCAATCGGTCAGGCGGTCGCCATTGCACAGGCGCCCGGCCTGGATGTGCGGACGGGCTAGGTGTTGGAGGCCGCAGCCCCCGTTGTTGCAGCATTCGTCAACGTTGGGCGCAATCTAGAAAGCACCCGCGTAGATGACATACGTATATATACGTAAACAGGCCCAAATAATCTTGGCCTATACCTTTCGTTAAGGCCAAACTCCCCAAGACTAGACCATGCATTCGACGTCCAGCGCCTTCAGATCTGCAGGAGAAGCCGTCGAGCGGAACATAGGGTAGAGGCGATGTCTAAGGTCACGATAAGGCCGACGGGGCGCGAGAGTCCGTTCACGGAAGACGAGATCATCGTCACCAAGACGGATCTCAAGGGGCGGATCACCTATGCCAACGACGTCTTCCTGCGTGTCTCAAGGCTCACGCCCCGTGAGGCCATCGGGCAGCCGCACAGCGTGATCCGGCACCCTGACATGCCGCGCGCCATCTTCAAGCTGCTGTGGGATACGCTCGAGGCAAAGCAGGAACTCTTCGCCTATGTGGTGAACCTCGCTTCGAATGGCGATCACTACTGGGTGTTTGCCCATGTCACCCCCAGCTTCGATGCTCAGGGCAATGTGATCGGCTATCACTCAAGCCGCCGCAAGCCCGACCCTGCGCAGGTCGAGCGCATCAAGCCGATCTATCGGCAGCTCCTCAAGGAGGAGCAGGCTCCCCCCAACCGCAAGGAGGGGATGTTGTCCGCCTACGACCAGCTCTTTTCCATGCTTCGCTCCCAAGGGGTTGGCTATGACCAGTTTGTCCTCGCTCTCTAAAACCGTTGCGCTGAGCCTCCTGGGCTGCGGGCTCATGGCGGTCACCACAGCCGCAGGCCTGTTCCATCTGCTGCCCGGCCCGCTTGAGACCGGTCTTGATCTCGTTGCTTTGGCGTCCTTGGGCCTTGCCGGTGTGTTCCTCCACCGCGCATGCGGGGTTCTGGCGCGTGCCGCGGATGTTTGCGTCAAGGCCTCGAAGGGCGATCTGGAGGCGCGCGTTCTCGAGGAGTTCGAGCCCGGCATCATGGGCACGCTCCAGCGCAGCATCAATCAGCTTCTCGACGTGAGCGAGTCCTTCATGCGCGAGGCGAGCGGCTCCATGAGCGCCGTCGCTCAAGGCAGGTATTACCGGAAGGTGCTTCTGCGCGGTCTGCCGGGCGCATACCAGAACGCCGCGCGGACCCTGAACGGCGCGACCGAAACGATGGAAGCGCGCGTGCAGGAGTTCGCCCGGTTCGCTCAGGAGAACGTGAGCACGGTCATGACCGGCGTCTCCGCTGCCGCCGTGCAGATGCAGGCGAGCGCGGAAACCATGTCGACCATGGCCTCCAACAGCAACGGCATGGCCACATCGGTGGCAGCGGCCGCCGAACAGGCAACCGCGAACGTCCGGTCGGTGGCAGCGGCCGCGGAGGAGCTGGCTGCATCCGTTCACGAGATCGCCGAGCGTGTTCAGCGCTCCTCGCGTATCTCGCAGGAAGCAGCGCAGGAGGCGCATCAGACGAATGCGGCCGTCGAAGGCCTGGCGCAGCAGGCTCAGCGCATCGGCAACGTGGTCTCCCTGATCAGCACGATTGCGAGCCAGACGAACCTTCTGGCCCTGAATGCCACGATCGAGGCGGCACGAGCCGGTGAAGCCGGCAAAGGTTTTGCGGTGGTGGCAAGCGAGGTGAAGGACCTCGCGGGACAGACCTCCAAGGCCACGGAGGAGATCTCCAGCCAGATTGCCAGCATTCAGAACGAGACGCAGCACGTGGTCGCTGCGATCCAGGGCATTGCGGCGACCATCCGGCAGGTGAGCGAGATCTCACTGGCCATCGCAGCAGCGGTGGAGGAGCAGGGAGCGACAACCCGGGAGATTGCCCGCAACGTCAACGAGGCCGCAGTCGGCACGAGCGAGGTGTCACGCTCGATCGGCAGCGTCAGCGAGGCGGCCAGTGAAACGGGACACACCGCATCGCAGGTTCTTGATGC
>JALYFY010000155.1 GCA_030777385.1 Pseudomonadota bacterium
GCCGGCGCGTCCATCTCACGCCGTCGGCGGCGACGGTGCCGGTCTCCCGGTCCTTCACCACCTGGCCCGAAGCCTCGCGACGGGGCTGCAGGCCGACCTTGGCCTGCCCGCGCGCCACTTCCAGCACCACGGCCAGGCGCCAGGGCTGAACGTCGCCCAGCACGGGCACTTCCGCCAGGGCCAAGCCCCACTCGCGGCCGGCTAGGTCTATCTTCTGCTGGGCGCCGCGCCATCCGCGCGCCTCGTCGAAACGCACGAGGCCGTCCACGAGCGACTTGCGGGCCATGGCCTGCATCTTGGGATCGAGAGTGGAGCGGATGAGAAGGCCGCCCTCGTAGAGGGTTTCCTCGCCATAGCGCTCGGCGATGTCGCGGCGCACGCCCTCGGCGAAGTAGCCCGACGCGATGCTGTTCGGGGAAACCACCCGCGGCTTGACGTTGAGCGGCTCCTTCTTGGCCGCCTCGGCGTCGGCCTGGGAGATGTAGCCGTTGACGGCCATGCGCTCGATCACCCAGTCCCGGCGCTCGACGGCAGCCTTGCGCTGGCGGAAGGGATGGTAGTTGTTGGGACCCTTCGGCAGAGCGGCGATGTAGGCAGCTTCCGCCACCGTCAGCTCATGGATGGACTTCCCGAAATAGTCCAGCGCCGCAGCGGCGACACCGTGCAGGTTGCGCCCGGGGGTCAGGGTGCCGAGGAAGATCTCGTTCAGGTAGAGCTCGAGGATCTTTTCCTTCGAGAAGGTCGATTCCATCCGAAGCGCAATCAGCGCTTCGCGGATCTTGCGCTCGTAGCTCTTCTCGTTGCCGACGAGGAAGTTCTTGGCCACCTGCTGCGTGATCGTGGAGGCGCCCTGCTCCCGGCTTCCGCCGGACCGGAGATTGACCACCACGGCGCGCACCAGACCCTCGGGGTCGATGCCCGGGTGCTTGTAGAAGTTCTTGTCCTCGGCCGACAGGAAAGCCCCGATGATGAGCTTGGGCATGGCCTGGATCGGCACGTAGAGACGCCGCTCGCGGGCATATTCGGCGATCATGCTGCCGTCGGAGGCGTGGATGCGCGTCATCACCGGCGGCTCGTAGTTCGCGAGCTGGGCGTGATCCGGCAGATCCTTCGAGTAGAACCAGAAGCCATAGGCCAGCCCCACAGCGCCGATCAGGAAGAAGATCGCTCCAACGCTGAAGAGAAACCCGAAAAATCGTAGGACGAAGCGCATCCGAAGGTATTCCATGACGGCGCCTTGGGCGCCCGTTTATGTAGATCTTGAAACGCCGACCCTCGTTAACCGATGAATCGCGCCCCCGCTACGGGTATCCACACTCTATCTATGGTAAAACTGCGGCAGCGCCCTGTCTGGCAAGGCGCGTGGCGAAAAAACGGTCCACGGCGACCGCCATGGCCGAGGCCATTTTCGACCGCCATTCCTCGGACATCAGCAGGTCCAGATCCTTCTGGCTCGACAGGTAGCCGAGCTCGACCAGAACGGAGGGCACGTCGTGGGCCCGCAGAACCTGGAAGCGCGCCTGCCGGTGGGGGTTCTTGTTGAGGCGGGCCACCGTGTCGAACTCGCCCACCAGGCGCGTGGCAAAGCCATGGGAGAAGCCGCGCGTTTCCCGAAGCGTCAGCTCCTGCAGGATGTCCGACACGTCGTCAGGCATATCGCCCGATTCCACGCCGGCTGCCGCATCGGCCTTGTTTTCCCGGTCGGCAAGCCGGGCCGAGTCCGCGTCGGAGGCGCGCTCCGAGCCGGTATAGACCGTCAGGCCCCTGACATCTTGTCCACCGGAAATCGAGTCCGCATGGATGGAAATAAAGAGATCGGCCTGCGCCGCCCGCGCCGCCTTCACCCGAGCGCCCAGGGAGACGAAAACATCCTCGTCGCGGGTCATGAGAACCTTGTAGCGGCCGTTCGCCTCAAGCTTCTTCTTCAGCCGCTGCGCAAAGGACAGGACCAAATCCTTCTCCACCACGTGGCCCGATGCGGCCGCGCCCGGGTCGATGCCGCCATGGCCCGGATCGATCATGATGACCGGGCGAGCATCCTTGGTCTGCTGGACGGCCGGAGGCTCCGGAGCGCCTTCGGCCGATTTCGACGCGCTCTCAACCGCCGCGCGGCGGAACTCCTCGCGCTCCACCCGGGACAGCTCGATGGTCAGAAGCGTGGCGGCGCCCGACGCATCGGGCTGCACGGTCAGGCCGGACACCACGGCGGGCTGGGCCAGATCCATCACCAGGCGGGAGCGGCCGGGGGCGAAAAGACCGTAGCGGTAGGAGGCGATGAGCCCCTCCTTGCTGCGCCCGGCCTCGGACGGCAGGTGGAAGGCCACCTCCGGCAGATCGACGATGACCCGGTCGGGCCTCTCCATGAGAAAGGCCTGCGCGGTCACCGCCTTCGACAGGGTGATCTTGAAGCGGGTCTTGGCACCCTCTGATTCCACCGCCACGGCCGCCGCGATGATGGAAGCTCCGGCCTTCGCGCTCTCCCCCGCAGCCCAGGCGCGAGCACCCCCGGCGGCGATGACAATCGCCAGAAGGCAAGCGCTCATGAGGCGGATGAAAGGTGCAGGTTGCATGACCGGTCGCTGGAAATCGGGAGCGTCCTTCCTAACTCATAGACGGCCTTTGGTTAATGAAACCTCACGCAGGTTCATCGGTTGCTGAGACTCTGTTGCATTCATGGCACAGTGACCTTGCATCTTGCCAAATGCCCCAATCGATCTGTAATGATCTTGATCCCGTTCGGCATGGCCGACTCTGACGGCGGGTCTAAAGGAGACGGTTGTGTTGACCGATCCTCAAGGACACCCGTCACCCTCGACAGGCTCACGGACAGGATCATATGGCGACGCTTGTCGCCACCCGCCGACAGCCGGCTTCGTCCGGTTGTCGAATTCTATGAAAGGGCCGTCTTGAATGGTTGCGAACACGAAGTCAGGTCTGACTCTCGTCTCGGCACCGTTCGAATCGCGCGTTTCTTTTCGCGCCCGCCCATGCCTCCCCTCACCCGGCATGGAGCCGGCCCAGTTTAACCCAGGATGCGCCCGAATGAGGCGCACGATGGCGATCGACAGCAATCCGAACGCAATTTCAGCCCGCCGCCGCAACATGCGGCGTGGCCACCCGCCCACAACGCGGCCCCTGCCTCAGGTCCTGCCCTCGATCGCCATGTCGAGAGTTCAACATGGCAAACAAGATGCTCATCGATGCCTCACACCCGGAAGAAACCCGGGTCGTGGTGGTGCGTGGTCAAAAGGTCGAAGAATTCGACTTCGAATCCGCTACCCGGAAGCAGCTGCGGGGTAACATCTACCTCGCCAAAGTCACACGGGTCGAACCGTCGCTGCAGGCGGCCTTCGTCGAGTACGGCGGCAACCGCCACGGATTCCTCGCCTTCAGCGAGATCCACCCGGATTATTACCAGATCCCGGTCGCCGACCGGCAGGCTCTGCTCGAGGCTGAGGCCGAGGCCCAGCGCGAGGAAGAGCACGAGGAGGAGCGCCGCAGCCGTAGCCGCCGCCGCCGTCCCTCCCCGAAGCGGGCCCGGACAGACGAGGCCGTCGCTTCGTCCGAAGCCGAGGCCGGTGCCGGCGAGAGCCTAGAGGCGTCCTCCGAGAGCGAGGCCTCAGGCGAGGACGGGGCTGCAACCGAGGCTCAAACGTTCGAGCAGGACGCTTCGAGTGTATCGGTCGAAGGCGCTACCCCTGATGTGGGTGCGGGGGAAGATGCAGTCGAGGCCGTCGAAGGATCGGCCGCCGTAGCAGCTCCCCAGGATTCACAGGAATCCGAAGCCGACGACGAGAGCGAAGCCGACGAGGACGCAGAGGACGACGAGGATTCCGAGGACGATCACGAGCTGGAAGAGCACGAGATCGTCGAGCAGCTCGGCGGCGACGACGCCATCGAGGATCTGCCCCAGCGCCGGCGCGTGCCCCGCAAGCAGTACAAGATCCAGGAAGTGATCAAGCGCCGCCAGATCCTTCTGGTCCAGGTGGTCAAGGAAGAGCGCGGCAACAAGGGCGCGGCGCTGACCACCTACCTGTCGCTCGCCGGGCGCTATTCGGTGCTCATGCCCAACACCGGCCGCGGCGGCGGCATCTCCCGCAAGATCACCAATGCGGCCGACCGCAAGCGCCTGAAGGAGATCGCCCAGGAGCTGGAGGTGCCGGAAGGAATGGGCATCATCCTGCGCACTGCAGGCGCCTCCCGCACCAAGCCCGAGATCAAGCGCGACTACGAATACCTGATGCGCCTTTGGGAGAGCGTACGCGAGCTGACCCTCAGCTCCGCGGCCCCTGCCCTCGTGTACGAGGAAGGCTCGCTGATCAAGCGCGCTATCCGCGACCTCTACAACAAGGACATCGACGACGTGATGGTCGCCGGCGAGGACGGCTACCGCGAGGCCAAGGACTTCATGCGGATGCTCATGCCGAGCCATTCGAAGCTGGTCCAGCCCTATCGGGATCCGCAGCCCCTCTTCGCGAAGTTCGGCGTCGAGGCCCAGCTCGATGCCATGTTCTCGAACGTGGTCACCCTGAAATCGGGCGGCTACCTCGTCATCAACCC
>JALYFY010000156.1 GCA_030777385.1 Pseudomonadota bacterium
GATCAAGCCGGTAATGGCTGTGGAATCGACTATCCGCTGACGGCCCGCTGGATCGGCTGGTGCGACTTCTGCGCCACCTAAGTTCCCTCGCCTGCCAACTGCTCTATGTTCGACCTCATGGGGCTGAATGCCTAGTGTTGGGCAAAGGCCGGGTTGATGGGGTGGATTTCGTGGCAGGCGCATATATCAACCGGATCGGCACCGCAGTACCCGAGCACGACGTCCATCAAACGTTCATAGGCTTCGTCGACCAGTTCCTGCCGGAGCGCAAGGACAAGCTCATCTTCAAGCGCCTGGTGCAGCGCTCCGGGATCGAGCATCGCTACTCGACCTTCACGCCGCATGAGGATCCTGACGTCGCGGCCGATCAGGAGGGGTTCTTCCAACCTGGGCAATTCGCCGGCACCGCAGCCCGCATGGCCCGGTTCGAAACCCATGCGGTCGATCTGGCACAGCAGGCTGTTGAGGCGCTTGAGCTTGGCGAGGAGCTGGCCTCCATCACCCACCTGGTGGTGGCCTCCTGCACCGGGTTCACCGCGCCGGGCCTCGACCAGCAGCTGATGGAGCGCCTTGCCCTAAACCCATCCATCGAGCGCACGATGGTCGGCTTCATGGGCTGTGCTGCGGCCGTCAATGCCCTTAAGGTGGCCCATCACATCGTTCGGTCCGAGCCATACGCCAAGGTCCTGGTGGTCAACCTGGAACTCTGCACGCTCCATCTGCAGGAGACCTCCGACATCGAGGTCATCCTGAGCGCCCTGCTCTTCGGGGACGGATGCGCGGCAAGCCTCGTCTCGGCAAAACCTCAGGGCATTGCGCTCAAGGATTTTCGGGTTGCCACGATCCCGGACACCCGTGACCTGATCACATGGCGCATCGGCGATGCCGGCTTCGAGATGAGCCTGTCGGGCGAGGTGCCGCACCAGATCACGAAAGCTCTCCGGCATGAGGCGACCCGCAACGACGATGGCGGCATTCTGCGGGGTCAGCACAAGGAGGACTTCGACCTATGGGCCGTGCATGCGGGAGGACGGACGATCCTTGATGCCGTCGAGCAGGGGCTCGATCTTGACCCGGAAGCCCTGCGCTGGTCGCGAGGCGTGCTGAGAGATTACGGCAACATGTCTTCCGCGACGCTGATGTTCGTGCTCGACCGCATCATGCAGCAAGCTCCGCCCGCTTCGAATGGCTTCGGGATGGCCTTCGGGCCCGGACTGGTCGCGGAGACCTTCCGTTTCGACCTTGCGGGATGAAGGCGCCATGGGCCGGAACTTCGCCAAGCGCAGCCCCGAGACGGAACTCATGGATACCGAGCCCGTCACTGTCGAGGACTACCGCGCCTGCTTGAAGGATCTTGCAACCGTCAACGCTCTGACCCTGACCCACAGCCCGATCTTGAAGTGGCTCGATCATGCTACCCGGGGTCTAGATCCCAACGAGCGCGTGACGGTGCTCGATGTCGGCTACGGCTATGGCGATCTGCTGCGCCGAATCCATGACTGGGGGGTTCGCCACGGCCGTGCGGTCAATCTCATCGGCGTCGACCTCAACCCAATGAGCGAGCCGATTGCCCGTGCTGCAACGCCCCCCGATATGTCTATCGAATACCGGACCGGCAACGTGTTCGACTTCGATCCCGAGCGGCCCATCGATTTCGTGATCAGCTCCCAGACAACGCATCATCTCTCAAACGAGGAGCTTGCCGTTTTCATCCGCTGGATGGAGCGGGTGGCGGCACGGGGCTGGTTCATTGCCGATCTCCATCGCCATGCGTTCCCCTTCCACGGTTTTCGGCTGCTGTCTCGGCTGGCTCGCTGGCACCGCTTTGTTCAGCACGACGGACCTATCTCAATCGCCCGCAGCTTCCGGCGGGAGGATTGGGAAGGTATCCTGCTCGCGGCAGGTTTGGAGCCAGGAACAGCGGAGATCCGCTGGCACATCCCGTTTCGCCTTTGCGTGAGCCGCTTGCGATGAGCAGCCTCGACGGCCGCCAAGAGATCGTGGTCATCGGCGGTGGTCTCGCCGGGGGCTCGGTGGCCTGCACCCTGGCGCAGGCAGGGCGCCCTATACTTCTGATCGAGCGCTACCCGGAGCCACGGCATAAAGTCTGCGGTGAATTCCTTAGCATCGAGGCGCAGGCTTATCTGGCACATCTCGGCATCGACCTCGACAGCCTGGGTGCAAGCCGCATCTCGGTCCTTAGGCTGATCCATGGGCGAAACACTGCCGAAGTGGATCTTCCTTTCGTGGCGCGCGGCCTCTCCCGGAAGATCCTGGACGAGGCCCTGCTTCAGCAGGCGTCCCTTGCTGGAGCAAGGATCGTCCGGGGAACCTCCGTGCGATCCCTTTCGTCCTATGAAGAGCGTATCCGTGTCGAGGCCGGCTCCCTAGGCGAGGTCCATGCCGACACCTTGTTTCTAGCAACAGGGAAGCACGATCTTAGAGGAGCCAAGCGCCAGCCTACCGGATCCATCGGAGACCTCATCGGCTTCAAGATGCACTACTCCTTGGCAGAGTCTCAGCGCTGCGCACTCGAGGGCGCCATCGAAGTGCTTCTTTTCACTGGCGGCTATGCGGGGCTGCAGTTGATCGAAGATGGCGTTGCCAATCTCTGCCTCGTGGTGTCCCAGAAGCAATTCGAGCAGGTTGGCAAAAACTGGACCAGCCTCCTCGATCACATTGCTCAAGAATGCCCGCTTCTTGGCGAGCATCTGCAAGGCGCTGTGCCACTCTTTGACCGCCCCCTGTCCATCTTCCAGATCCCCTATGGCTTCCTCCACACCCCGAACCCCGACGAGCCGCAGAACCTGTTCCGCCTCGGGGATCAGGCTGGGGTCATTCCGTCCTTCACGGGCGATGGAATGTCGATTGCGCTGCACAGCGGATGCTTGGCTGCCGCGACCTTCCTTGCACACGGCCATGCGAGCACAATGTTTCATAGGCGCATTCAGGCCGATATCCGCCGACAGGTCGGTCTCGCATCAGGCATGAACAAGGTGATCCGTCAGGCAGCAGGCCGGACAGCGCTGTTTCATCTATGCCGCGCATGGCCTTCGGTCATGCGGCACGTGGCGGCGCTGACGCGCGTGGAGGAGGCGTCCATGCAGAGGGCTCTGGGGTCTTCATGATCATCCCCAGGGAGGTGCAAACATCCGCTGCCGTCGCGGAGCATTACGACGAACTCGACCCCTTCTACCGCGAGATCTGGGGCGACCATCTCCATCATGGCCTCTGGACGACAGGACGGGAAACACCTGAGCAGGCTGTCGAAGCCCTCGTGGCGCATCTGGCCGGCACATTGGCCCTGCAGCCAGGGCAGAAGGTTTGCGATGTGGGCTGCGGCTATGGGGCGACAGCCGAGTGGCTCGCCAGGCATCACGGGGTTCATGTCACCGGCGTTACCCTCTCCTCCGCACAGCTGCAACAGGCGGAAAAACGCAGCGCAGGATCGACCCTCCTCCGCTTCATGAAACAGGACTGGCTTGAGAACACCTTCGAGGACATGGGCTTCGACTGTGTGATCTCCATCGAGAGTTCCGAGCACATGCCGGACAAGCAGAGGTTCTTCGACGAAGCTTTTAGGGTTCTCCGCCCATCTGGTCGTTTTGCGGTTTACGCCTGGATTGCTCGCGATGGCGCACGCCCATGGGAGGAGCGCCACTTCCTTGAACCTATCTGCCGCGAAGGGCGCCTGCCGGGCATGGGCACGGAGACGGAATATCGCCAATGGGCAACGGAGGCAGGCTTCATCGTCGATGGCTTTGAGGATCTCAGTGCAAGGGTGCGGCGCACCTGGGCTCTCTGCGCCAGTCGGGTTGCCAAGAAGCTTCTGACCCATTCCCGTTACCGGGGCTACCTGCTGGATGCCAGGGCGGCAAACCGCATCTTCGCCCTGAGCCTCCCTCGCATCTGGGCGGCCTATGCCACGGGCTCCATGCGCTACGGCCTTCTAACAGCCCATAAGCCCTAGAAGACTTTTACGGCACCGAGTCAGGAGGCGCGGGCAAGCTGCTCCGGCGTATCGGATGCACCCATGGCACTGGCCAGTTGCTCGGCTGTCAGCCCGGCTGCATCGCGCGCCTGAACATCCGCACCCCGTGAGAGCAGCAGATCGACGATTTCGGTCCGGTTGAACATCGCGGCTACCATCAGCGGGGTCTTGCCGCCGTCGCTGCGGCCATTCACTTCGGCCCCACCTTCCAGAAGGCATTGAACGGTTGCAAGGTCACCCTTGAAGGCGGCGCCTGCCAAAGGCGTTTGCCCCCGATCATTGGCAAGTTCCGGATCGGCGCCGTGCTCCATCAGAATCTTCGCCGTGTCGGCATGGCCATGATAACTCGCGAGCATCAGAAGAGAATCGCCCTTCTCGTTGCGCAGGTTCGGCGGCAACCCCATGCGCAGCAGGTCACCTAATTCCTGCACTTGACCTGCTCTCGCATGCTGGAAAACCCGCTGTGCGAAGGCAATTGTCTCCTCGTCGAGTTCCGGCTTCGGGTTCGGTGTCTCGTTCTGCATCGCAGCCTCCGGAATGACCTTCAGCTAACTAGCGGCGAGGCGCCGGGCGAGAAGGCTGAGAACGGCAGGAGCATCAACCCCCATTGTAACCTGAACGAGTGCTCCGTTCTCATCAACGCTCAGCGCTCCGGCCTCATCCGTGAGGCCGGTACTGATGCTCAGGCGCAGGTTTTCGACCCGGAAGAGATCCGGATCCAGCGCGTACAGCATCACGCATGGATCATGGAGCGGGCGGCTCTCTTGGTTCGTCGAAGACTCGAAATACGCTTCGATGAGGCTGCCGACCATGGCAGCGGCAGGCTTTCCACTCGCGGCTAATGCCTCTGTGAAGTCGCGCGTGGCGCGGACGCGCCGGGTCACGTCCAGAGGGACAAGCACGAGAGGCAGCCCCGCACCGACAACGGCGGCCGCAGCCTCTGGATCCGCCCACAGGTTGAACTCGGAGCGCGGTCCCACATTGCCAGCCTCATGGATCACGCCCCCCATGGCGATGATCCTGCCGATGCGCTTGGCTGCATCGGGTCGTTTGAGAATGAGTTGCGCCAGATTCGTTAATGGCCCAAGGGCCATCACATCCACTGTCCCGCTCGGCTGATTGAGCAGGAGGCTTGCCAGCCACTCGACAGCGGTTTGCCCTTCAGGCAGGCAGGCAGGATCAGGCAGATCAACACCACCGATGCCATCCTCTCCATGCAGATTCAGCGGTTCCGGGCCTGGGCGAGACAGGGGTGCAGCAGCGCCCTTGAAAACCGGAATGCTGTTTTGCCCCGCAAAGGCAAGCAGTCGGCCCGCGTTGCGTGTGGTGGTCTCGATGCCGATATTTCCGGCAACGGTCGTAATACCAGCAATTGAGAACTCGGGCGAGACGAGCGCAAGCAAGATGCCGATGGCATCATCGATTCCAGGATCCGTATCGATAACGGTCAGCCGGGCTTTTGCATGAGTCATGATGGGGATAGAAACTCCAGGTCGAGTCCGTGCGTCCCTTATCGGCCAACGGGCGGAATTTGACCATAGCCACAGGTGACCCGTGACCCATTCATCCTCGCCTCCCGACGATCTGGTTGTGAATGCGGCGGACGAGGTGCGGATCCGCCAGGATCTTGTCCTGGTCGCCTTGGGCAAGCGGCCGGCTGACATGCTCCTGCGGGTCGGCCGCCTGCTCGACGTTCACACCCGCACATGGCTCGAAGATCAAGAGATTGCCATTCGCGGCCGGCGCATCGCCTGGACCGGGCCTGCGGGCACCTTCCCCGGAACGGCATCGGCGCGGGAGGATCGCAGCCGCCTTGCCGCCGTTCCCGGCTTCGGCGAGGTGCACAAGCATATCGAGAGCTCGCACATTACACCTGAACATGAAGCGGCACTGGTCCTGCCCCGGGGCAATACCTGGACCTGCGAGGCGAGCCATGAATTCTCGAACGTGGACGGCGCCCACAACCTGGAATTCTGGCTCACCGCCCGCCGGAATGGATCGCCGATGAAGATCTTTCCCCTACCCGGATCGGCCGTTCCACCGACGGCTTACGAATGGGGCGGCGGCTATTACGGCTATGACGAGCAGGCAGGCTTTCTGAAAGAGAGCCTCATGGTGGCCGGCCTCGACGAGGTGATGGACTGGCCTGCCGTATGGAACCCGGAGAACCCGTCGCACGAGCGGCTCTGGGGCATGATCCAGGCCACGTTCGAGCAGCGCGGCGTCGTAGAGGGCCACGGCGCCGGCTTACGTGACCTCAATTCCATCAATGCCTTCGCGGCGGCAGGCCTAGCCTCCGATCACGAGGGTTGGACGGCCGAAGAGGTGTGGGACAAGCTGCGCCACGGCATCTTCATGGAGATCAGGCCGCATTCCATGCCCGAGATCATTGAGGGCCTGCTCCAGCGCGGCCTTTCCGACTGGTCTCAAGTGGCCTTCGCCACCGACGACCGCAGCGCCTCCGACACGCTGCGCCTTGGCGCAACGGATTACAACGTCCGTCTCGCGATCCAGTCGGGTCTCGCGCCGGAGACTGCGATCCAGTGCGTCACCATCAATCCGGCCCGCCATATGCGGCTCACGCCTTGGGTCGGCAGCATCGCGCCCGGACGCTTCGCCGATATCGTCCTCCTCGACCATGTGGAGAAGCTCTCCATTGCGGAGGTCTGGGCCGATGGGCAGCAGGTCTCCAAAGGCACGGATTATTGTGGTCCCCTGCCCGCAATTGATTGGCCGGATTGGGCATCGAAGACGGTCAAAATCGAGCGCAGGATCGAGGCGGCCGATTTCGCCATTTGGGCCGAATCCGGACGCACCACCATGCAGGCGGCGCTGCTGCGACCCTTCCACTGGCACGACGACTTCATCACGATGGAGCTTCCCGTCGAAGATGGCGAAGTTCAGCGTGATACGAGCAGAAACGTCACGAAATTTTCAATCGTTGATCGCTTTTCGGGCGAGGCCAAGATCTCCCGCATGTTCTGGCTCGGCTGCGGCCCCAAGACTCCGGACACGGCGGTGGGCTGCACGGTGGCGCACGACAAGCACAATCTCTGGGTCGTCGGGTCGTCGGACGAGGCCATGGCGATGGTCGCCAACCGCGTAGCGGAGATCGGCGGCGGATGGGTGCTGGTCAGCGGCGGCAGGGTCCTGGCCGAGGTGCGATACGAAATTGGTGGGCTGATGACCCAGCGGCCTGCGGAAGAGCTCGATGCCGATATGCAGAACCTCTATACGGAGGCCGGCAAGATCGACTGGCTCTATGAGCCTACCTTCTCGCCACGCTGGTATCCGGGATTTCCGGAGCGTTTGCAGTTCGCAACCCTCACCTGCGCTCCATGGCGCTGGGTTCTGGTCGCGCCGTGTGAGGCTGCTCCAGAGGGCTTCGTCAATGTGGCAACCGGGCAGACGCATCCGGTCGTCTGGTAGGCATCAACCGGCGGCGTCGATCCTGGCCATCTCGGCCTTGAAGGTCGCCGCGATCTGGCCTGCGTCGCGCAGGATCTTCTTGCGCTCCAGGCTTTCCACATTCCGGCTCTGCATGATCCAGCGGCCGCCAACCATGACATCCTGCACATCGACCGGCATCGCTGAGAACACGAGGGTCGCATAGACGTCGTAGACGGGCTGCATCCGTGGAGCGGACAGGTTGATCCGGATGAGATCCGCCTGCTTTCCGGGCTCAAGCGAACCGATGCGGCTGTCGAGACCCAGCACCTGCGCGCCTTCCAGGGTTGCCATGCGGATGACCTGAGCCGCCGGCACGGGCTTGCGGCTGTGTCCGAGCAGCTTCTGGAACATGGAAACCGGTCCAAACTGGCTGAACAGGTCGAGGGTGTTGCCGCTCATAGGCCCATCGGTCGCGATGCCGACCTTGATGCCCGCTGCACGCATGGCCTCGATAGGCGCGATGCCGCGTCCCGCCTTCGCGTTCGATCTCGCATTATGGGCAACACGCACGTCCGCTTTCGCCATGCGCTCAATCTCGAAGGAGTCGATGTGCAGGCAATGGGCCGCGATCAGCCGAGGTCGCAGCAGGCCGGCTTTCTCGACAACGGCCACAGGCCGCAAACCGTGGTTCTTGCGGCACCATTCCATCTCGCTATCCATCTCGGCG
>JALYFY010000157.1 GCA_030777385.1 Pseudomonadota bacterium
GCTCGGCTGGTTCGTGGGCCAGACCATGAAGGCCACCGGCGGCAAGGCCAACCCGCAGGCCCTCAACGAGATCCTCAAGCGCAAGCTCGGGATCGAGTAAGGCCGTTGGCCATCCCGGCGGAGCGCAACCCGTGCCCGCCGGGGCTCAAGCAGGCACCGGTCCCGTGACCTCGCAGCCCAATCCCTTCGCGCCGCACTGGCTGATCCGCGATATCGTGATCAGCGTGCATCGCTCGGCGGTGGGGGAGGGTGGCCTGCTCTTCGTCGGCGACTCCCTGGTCGAGGGATTCTACTGGAACCGCATCGGATCGTTGCCGGTGCTGAATGCCGGCTATTCCGGCATCTGGACCGAGGCGCTGGAGCCGCGGGTGCCGCTGCTCCTGAAATCGGCGCAACCCAGCATCGCGGTGCTGCTCGTCGGCACCAACGATGCCAAGAAGGATTGCACGGAGAGCACGCTCGACGCGGCGGCCGAGCACTTCGAACGCATCCTGGCGCATTTCGAGGACGCTGGCGTGCCTCTCGTCGTCATGACCCCTCCACCCGTCGAGAAAGCCAAGCGCCTCACGGGCTTCTACGCGGCGGACGCGATGGCATCCATGAGCCGCCGCATCGTGGCGATGGTAGATGGGCGTGTCGCCGCCATCGTTGATCTGCAGACAGCTTTTGCCGATGGAGACGGCGCGGCGAGGGCAGGGATGACAGTGGACGGCATCCATCTCTCGGCGCAGGGCTACGGCCTGATGCGAGACATGCTTGAAACGACAATCGCCGCGGCGACGGCGGGGAGGGGCCATGACGGACGCACTGAGGAAAGCTGACCATCAACCTGTCATCCGCCCTGTTGCAGACAAAGATGGGCAGGATCTCTTCGGGCTCATTGCGCTCTGCTATGCGGATTATTCCGGCTGCTTCGTCGATCCTCACGACGATCTGCCCGATCTGCGCGCACCCGGCTCGTCCTATGCCGAAAAGAACGGAGGCTTCTGGGCCATCGAGGATGAGCGTGGGCGCGTCTGTGCCTGCGTCGCTGCCGATTTTCCCGAAGAGGGCACAGCGGAACTGCACCGGCTCTACGTGCGCCCGGATCAGCAAGGGCGCGGTTTCGGTTCTGCCCTCGTGCGTCAGGCCGAAGCCCATGCTCGAACCGCCGGCGCGAGGCGCATGATCCTGTGGTCGGACACACGCTTCACTACGGCGCATCGGCTTTACAGGCGATTGGGATACGTGCAGCTGCCGGGGCAGCGCGAGCTCTCCGATATTTCCAAGTCAGTGGAATACGGGTTCGAGAAGGCAGCTTTGGGGAATCAGCCTCGGCGGCTATAAGCTTCACGCGTATGGTATTCCTATAGGAAACAGCATGTTTGAGGTTGGAGGCATCCTTGTCGGCATCTTCTTGGCCCAGGCATCGCCCGGGCCCAACATGATGGCTGTTTCGTCGGTCTCTCTCGGCAGCGGGCGTCGGCTCGGCATCATCACCGCTGCCGGCATTGCAACGGGCGTTTTCCTCTGGGCGGTTCTCGCGACTTTAGGGATCGGCGCGCTTCTCAATGCCTTTCCGCAGCTGATCACGGCCATGCGCCTCATCGGCGGGGGCTATCTGCTGTATTTGGGCCTGAGAGCCTTGCGGACCGCCTTCATATCATCCGGACAAGGGTCTGTTGCCCATCATGTGGAAGCAGGCGCTGCAGCGGCTTATCGTCGTGGCTTCTTCGTTGCGATAACGAACCCGAAGGCTGCCCTGGTGTGGGCTGCGATCTCCATGTACCTCGCGTCCTCCGGCTTCTCCTCGCTGCAATTCATGTTGATCGACGTCGGCGCCTCTCTATCGGCCTTGTTGATCTACGGTGCTTACGCACTGATCTTCTCGACCGGCCTCGTCATGCGCGTCTATGCTCGCTTCTTCCGCGTGATCGAAGGAGGCTTCGGAGCCATCTTCGGGGCGATAGGAGCAAAGCTCTTAGTCGATGGGGTGCGGGAGCTGAAAGCTTAGAGTAGCACCCTGCGCCGAGGCCGCGTGAGCGTTACGCCACCCCATGCTCCTCCGCATAGAGATTGGCGACCCGCGTCTGCCATAGGCATAGGACCGGAGCGATGACGAGTTCGACGACCAGACCGCCGATCATGAAGAGCGAAGGCAGGCCGGTCAGCCCAAGACCCATAAGACGGCCTAACCCGCCGATGACGATGAGCAGCGTCAGCAGCCGGAAGCGGCCTGTCTTCGCCTCGATTCCAGGCAAGGTGCTCCAGAAGCAGATGCCGATGCCGAGCAACAGGCCGGACATGAAGCGGAAATGGCTTTCCGCCGAGATGCTGACCGCATCCCCCGTAAGCGCCTGCCCGAACAGGACTCCATAGAGGCCAGTCGCAACCGGAATGGTGGCGACGATGGCGACACTCTGCTGCAAGAGCTTGCGCTCGCGTTCCATGGTGGGCATGACATCTCCTGTGCTTGAGATTCTGGTCCTTTCCGACGGATAAGCAATCGATTAGGGTCCCAGGCAACAGAATATTCTCTACGGGGGCTTCATCATGCCGGCACGGTTCGAGCTCAACGGGGTCTTTCTCTCAGGCCCCACCTACAAAGTCGGCCTGATGCTGGCTCTGGCTGGCGAGCCCTTCGATTATGTGCATGTGAACCTGACGGCGGGCGAGCACAAGCAGCCGCCTTACCTGTCCAAGCAGCGCTACGGTCAGGTGCCGCTCCTGGTCGACAGGAACAACGGCCGGCACCTGTGCCAGTCGGCGGCGATTCTGGAATATCTTGCGGATACCTTGGGCAAGTTCGGCGGCGCGACCCTCGATGAGCGTCTGCAGGCCCGTGAATGGCTCTACTGGGACTTCGACCGCTTGGCCCCTTCCATCTACCGCTCGCGCGGCATCCGGGCAGGCTTCATGAAGGGCGGCGAGGAAAGCCTCGAACACTGCGCCGCCAATGCAGCCTCCGCTCTCAAGATCCTCGACAGGCATCTTGCCGGCAAGAATTGGATCGTTGGGGAAGGCCTGACCGTTGCCGACATCGATATCTACGGTGTCGTGGCTTACGCGAGCGAGGCTGCGGTCGATCTTACTCCCTATGCCAATGTCACGGCATGGGTGAAACGGTTCGAGGCGTTGCCCGGCTTCAAAGCCCCGAAGGATCTTCTGCCCCTGCAATCGCGCGAGGCCGCATGAGCGACGTATTGATCCGCGAGGCGCGGGCCTCCGACCTCGAGGCGATCATCCGCCTGCATGAGGAGGACAGTCTGGGTACGCATGGCGATGCGTGGTTGCCCGAGACGCAGGCGGCCTATGAGGCCGCTTTCGCGGCCATCGAGCGCAGCCCCGAGAACTGGCTGTTCGTGGCGGTGGATGGCAACGAAGTTGTCGGCACGTTCCAGCTCACCTTCATTCCCAACCTCACCGGACGCGGGGCCTTGCGCGTGAAGGTGGAGAGCGTGAAGGTGAGGGCGGCACGGCGCTCGGGCGGGATCGGGGCCCGGATGATGGCTTTTGCGGAAGACCACGCCCGCAGCCATGGGGCAGCGATGCTGGAGCTGACCTCCAACAAGACCCGCAAGGACGCCCATCGCTTCTATGAGCGGCTTGAATTTTCCCGCAGCCATGAGGGCTTCAAGAAGAAGCTCTAGGGGTGTTCGGCAGCCCCATGCCTTCCTTGTCATCCCCTGCAGGCGGCGATCCATAGCCACGACCGTTGGAGCAGATGTGCTCCGTCAGCCACCGCCCTTCTTCTGAAGCGTCAGCGGTTATGTCCCGGGCTCCGCTCGAGCGGCCCCGGGATGACAACAGGAAGCGGACAGGCGCAAGGAGCAGCAGATGGCCTCAAGCCTTCGTGCCGCCCTTCAGGCGCTTGTTGCACTCGCTCCAGTACTTCGGCCACTTGGCATCCTTTGCGAGCGATCCGCCGGCCTTGGCTTCCTTCCACTCGACGCTGCATTTGCTCATGCGCTCGCGGGCAGCAAGTTGGGCGGCGGTCGGCTCCTTCTTCGGCTTCGTCTCCGAAGCGGCCTGAACGGTGCCGGCCAGGGACACGGCCATCGCGGCCGCAAGAGTGGAGCTCACAAGTCGGTTCATCGTCGGATCCCCCAGAGGCGCACGGATCGGCGCCGGGGATATTTCAATTGAAACGATAGAACGTGCAAGGGAGCATGCAACCCCTGAGGGGCAGCCATGCGCTCTTTCCACGGAATTTCATTGCACGCGATGGTGCCCCGCCCAATCTTATGTCTTAACGTCCGGCCCGGACCTGTGTCGTCACCCAAGGAGAGGCATGCCATGGCGGCTTCCGCGCACCACCCGATCGATCTCTACTACTGGCCGACCCCGAACGGATGGAAGATCACCATCATGCTCGAGGAATGCGGGCTGCCTTATGCGATCCATCCGGTGAATATCGGCAAGGGCGACCAGTTCAAGCCTGAGTTCTTGAGCATCTCCCCCAACAACAAGATGCCGGCCATTGTCGATCACGAGGGCCCGGACGGTCAGCCTATCTCCGTGTTCGAATCCGGCGCGATCCTGCAATATCTCGGCCGCAAGACCGGGCAGTTCTATCCGCAGGACGAGCGCAAGCGCGTCGAGGTCGATCAGTGGCTGTTCTGGCAGATGGGCGGCTTCGGCCCCATGCTCGGCCAGACGCACCATTTCCGCATCTACGCGCCGGAGAAGGTGCCTTACGCCATCGACCGCTACACCAACGAGACCAACCGCCTCTACGGCGTGCTGAACAAGCAATTGGCGGAGCGGGAGTTCGTGGCGGGCGAGTATTCCATCGCCGACATGGCCATCGCCCCTTGGGCGAAGCTCTGGGAGCGCCAGGGGCAGAACATCGAAGAATTCCCGAACGTCAAGCGCTGGCTTGCGGCGGTGCTGGAGCGTCCGGCGGTCCGCCGCGGGATTCAGGTAAGCTCCGAGGACCGCAACAAGACCGACCTGACGGATCCTGCAGTCCAGGCTGTGCTGTTCGGCCAGAAGGCACGGTAGGACCCACCGCCGTCATCCCCGGGCCTGTTTCGGGGATCTACGTCGACAACCGATGCTAAAACATGGATGGCCGGGACGAGCCCGGCCATGACGCGAGGGGGCTCTGCCAAGCCCTCAATTCACCTTCGCCCAGGTTTGCGAGCGGCAGATCAATCCGCCCAGCACGCAGCCGGAGAGCTGCATGGACTTGCCGCCGGCAAAGCTCATCTTGCCTGTATAGGTCTTGCCGTCCTTGTAATTGTAGAGCTGGCCCGAAAACCCCTCGGCGGTGGGCTGGATGTTGGAGAGCATCTGGACGCCCACAAGATTGCGGCCCTTGAGCTTGGCGTCCGGGTTGTTCAAGTCCTTGGCCTCGCCCTGCACGGAAATGATTGTGCCGCAATAGGCGCCTCCGCACCGGGCGATGCGGACCCGGGTTTCCCCGGTCTCGCTCAGGTAGGTGCCGCTTGGGTCGGCGGGCTGGGCTTGGGCCGGGATGGCCAGGAGTGCGAGCCCGAAGGCGGCGAGGATGGTTTGGTTCATTAAGGACTCCCTCAAGGTCGGTCTTCACCGGACCGATCGGGAGGAAGACTAGGGGAGGCGGTCAAGCTTTCCAAGTGAAGAGGGGTCAAAAGGCGCTTGAGGCCTGGGGGGCTCACCGCTATAAGCGCCCCACTTCACCATTTCCCTAATAAATAGAAGCGAGTTGTCATGGCCATCGAGCGCACTTTCTCCATCATCAAGCCGGACGCGACCGAGCGTAACCTCACCGGCGCCGTCAATGCCGTCATCGAGAAGGCCGGCCTGCGCATCGTGGCGCAGAAGCGCATCCTCATGAGCCGCCGCGAGGCCGAGACCTTCTATGCGGTCCACAAGGAGCGCCCCTTCTTCGGCGAGCTCGTGGACTTCATGATCTCGGCTCCGGTCGTCGTGCAGGTTCTGGAAGGCGAGAACGCCGTTCTGCGCTACCGCGAGATCATGGGCGCCACCAACCCGGAGAGCGCCGCCGAGGGCACGATCCGCAAGCTCTACGCCCGGTCCATCGGCGAGAACTCGGTTCACGGCTCCGACAGCCAGGACAACGCCAAGATCGAGATCGCCCAGTTCTTCTCGGGCAACGAGATCGTCGGCTAACGCGCGTTGTCATCCCCGGCGCACGAAGTGCGGGAAGGAGATCCATGGCGCTGAGGGTGTGAGTGGATTCCCTTCCCTCGCTCCGCTCGCCGGGAATGACACTAAGTCTGAAGGCCGCCTTCCGGGCGGCCTTTTCATTTCTCGGCTCTTCCCTCATCATGCGCCGGCCATGAACCAAGCTCCCCGCATCGAACGCCGCTCGTCCGTGTGCCCGCACGATTGCCCTTCCGTCTGCTCCCTTGAGGTCGAGGTGATCGACGGGCAAACCATCGGCCGGGTGCATGGGGCGAAGAGCAACACCTACACGGCAGGCGTGATCTGCGCGAAGGTGGCGCGGTATTCGGAGCGAATCCACAATCCGGACCGGCTGCTCTATCCCATGCGGCGCACCGGCCCGAAGGGGTCGGGCCAATTCGAGCGCATCTCCTGGGACGAGGCCCTCGATATCGTCGCCCGTAAATTCCTGGAGGCCGAGCAGGAATTCGGCTCCGAGTCCGTCTGGCCCTATTACTATGCCGGCACCATGGGCTACGTGATGCGCGACGGCATCAACCGCCTGCGCCATGTGAAGAAATATTCCGGCCAGTATTCCACCATCTGCACGGCCATGAGCTGGACCGGCTATGTGGCCGGAACGGGCCATCTCCGGGGCTCCGACCCGCGCGAGATGGCGGTGTCAGATTGCATCGTGATCTGGGGCACGAACCCGGTTCACACCCAGGTCAACGTGATGACCCATGCGATGAAGGCCCGGAAAGAGCGCGGGGCCAAGATCGTCGCCATCGACATCTACAACAATGCCACCATGAAGCAGGCCGACATGGCGCTGCTCGTGCGCCCCGGCACCGATGGGGCGCTCGCCTGCGCGGTCATGCACGTGCTCTTTCGCGACGGCCTTGCCGATTGGGACTACCTGGAGCGCTACACCGATCATCCGCGCGAGCTGGAGGAGCACCTTCGCACCCGCGATCCGGCTTGGGCGTCTGCCATCACAGGCCTGCCGGTGGAGGAGATCGAGGCCTTCGCGAGGCTCGTGGGCGGGACGAAGCGCACTTACTTTCGCCTCGGCTTCGGCTTCGGGCGTCAGCGCAACGGCGTGGTCAACATGCATGCCGCGCTCTCCATCCCCGCGGTGACCGGTGCGTGGCAATATGAGGGCGGCGGCGCCCTCCATTCCAACAGCGGCATCTTCCACTGGAACAAGGCCCTGATCGAAGGCCACGACGCCATCGACAAAAGCATCCGCATTCTCGACCAGTCGCAGATCGGCCGCGTTCTCACGGGCGATGCTGAAGCGCTCTACAACGGTCCGCCCGTCAAGGCGATGCTGATCCAGAACACCAACCCTGTCTCCGTCGCCCCCGAGCAGGAACTGGTGAAGCAGGGTTTTGCCCGCGAGGATCTCTTCGTCTGCGTCCACGAGCAGTTCATGACCGAAACGGCGCTGATGGCCGATATCGTGCTGCCCGCGACCATGTTCATGGAGCACGACGATCTTTATTCCGGCGGCGGGCACCAGCACTTTCAGGTCGGTCCCAAGCTCATCGAACCGCCGGGCGAGTGCCGCTCGAACCATGAGGTCTTTCACGGACTCGCACAGCGCCTCGGCGCCGAGCATCGCGGCTTTGCCATGGAGCCGCGCGAGATCATCGACTGGACGCTTCAAAATTCCGGCTGGGGCTCGCTCGAGAATCTTGAAGCTCGCGTTCACTTCGACGCGCAGCCGCCCTTCGAGGAGGCGCATTTCCTGAACGGCTTCGGCTACCCGGACGGCAAGTTCCGCTTCAAGCCCGACTGGACGAAGGTCCCCTCCTACAACAATGGGCCGATGGGGCCCTGGGCGAGCATGCCGGCTTTCCCGGATCATTGGGGGGTGATCGAGGCGGCAACCGAGGAACATCCGTTCCGTCTCGCCACGAGCCCGGCCCGCAACTTCCTGAACTCCAGCTTCACCGAGACGCCGACCTCCCTCGACAAGGAACGGCGGCCGGAGGTTATGATCCACCCGCTCGATGCAGAACGACAGGGCATCACCGAGGGAGATTGGGTGAAGCTGAAGAACCATCGCGGCGAGGTCTATCTTCGCGCCAAGCTCTTCGACGGGGTGAGGCGCGGGGTGCTGATCGCAGAAGGCATCTGGCCCAACGCCGCCCATCCCTTTGGGCGCGGCATCAACACCCTCACCGGCGGCGATCAGGTGGCGCCCTATGGGGGTGCTGCCTTCCACGACAACCGGGTGGCGCTGGAGAAGGCGGATCTCGACCCGGCTCTGGAGCCACCGGTCGCGAGGAAGCATCACCGCGCTGAGGCGCTTGTTGGTTAGGTTTTAGCCTCAATAGGTTGCGTAAGTCGGGAGCAGAGTGCGCGACGAGCTCTCCTCCCCCTTGTGGGGAGGGAAGATACCCTCTGCGTCCTATCGCAACCCATGAGCTCCTTATGAGACAGCCTCTCGGGATGAGAGCTGGGGTTAGGCTCTAAGGGGCTTAGGTCAGACCTTCTTAAGCCTGTTTCCGGC
>JALYFY010000158.1 GCA_030777385.1 Pseudomonadota bacterium
CCTCGAGGCCGAGCGCCTCGACGCACAGGCGGCCTGAACGATGTCGCACACCTTCTTCATCGCGTTTTCCTACATCCTGACCGCACTTGTCGTGGCAGGCCTGATCCTCCGGGCGTTCATCGACCACCGCATCCAGGTGCGGGCGTTGGCCGAGCTCGAGTCGCGCGGCGTCGGCCGGAGATCCCGCCGTGGCTGAGGCTGGCACACCCACTCGCGCGCCCTCCCGCTCGCGCCTCCTCTTCCTGCTGCCCGCGCTCGTCTTCGTCGGACTGACGGTGCTCTTCGGCGTGCAGCTGATCTCAGGCCGGAACCCGGCCGAGGTGCCCTCCGTCCTCATCAACAAGCCCGTGCCGGCTTTCAGCCTCGCACCGCTCGAAGGGCTTCTCGCCGAGGGCAAGCCGGTGCCGGGCTTCTCCAACGAGGATCTCAAAGGCCGCGTCACCGTGGTGAATGTCTGGGCCTCCTGGTGCGCGCCCTGCCGCCAGGAGCATCCGCTGCTGGTGGATCTCGCCAAGGACCCGTCCGTGCGCGTGGTCGGCATCAACCAGAGGGACAACCCGGACAACGCCCGCCGCTTCCTCGGCACGCTGGGCAATCCCTACGCGGCCGTCGGCGTCGATCCCAACGGCCGCGCCTCCATCGACTGGGGCGTCTACGGGGTGCCCGAAACCTTCATCGTCGGCCCCGACGGCACCATCCGCCACAAGCATATCGGCCCGCTGACGCCGGAGAATTTTGCGGCATTCAAGGAAAAGTTGCGCCAAATCCCGCGCGCTTGAGCCGGTTGATGGCCACATCCAGCGCCGACAGGAACGCCGAGCGGTCCTTGGCCGAGAAGGGCTTCGGCCCGCCCGTCACGTCGCCCATGGCGCGCAGGTCTTCCATGAGGTTGCGGGTGGCGAGCGCCATGCCGATGGAGGCTTCCGAAAAAGGCCTGCCGGTGGGGCCGATCACGTCGGCCCCGGCCTTCACGCAGCGACTCGCCAGCGGGATGTCGGCGGTGATCACGATGGCGCCGCGGCAGGCGCGCTCGGCGATCCAGTCGTCGGCCGCATCAAACCCGGAGCTCACCACCACCCGCTCGATGAGCGGATCCTGCGGCACCTGCAGGAAGGAATTGGACACCACGAAGACCTTCACCCGGTGGCGCTCGGCGACCCGGTATATCTCGGGCTTTACCGGGCAGGCATCCGCATCCACATAGAGGGTGATTGCTTGTGAGGTCTGGTTCATGGGCCATATATTCCTGTGGGGGCGGGATCCTGTCTGAGTCTTAACGGCAGGTCATGGTTGCGTAACCGATCCGTAATGGGCGTTGAGGCACGTATGGGTCTCGAAAATCAACCCGCCTGGGAGCAAAAAGAAACCCGTGACCCCTCGACCCCGCATCCGCCCCGCCTTGGACATGCTCAGCAAGCTGCGGACAACGCCGGCCCTGAGCGATGCCACGCATCGGTTGATCCGGGAGGCCGATACCGGGGCGCTGCAGCGCGCAGGCGTTGCGCGCATGGTCACCGCGGGGCTTCTGCTGGTGGCGGTTCTGATCGCTACTGGGGGAGTCGAGCTCGACAACCCCATGGCGCGCAAGCAGATCTCGGCCGCGGAGCTGACCCTGGTGCTGTTTGGAGCCCTGGGGTGGGTTGGCGCGTGGCTCGCCTCGAAGCGGATCGCCATTGAAAAGCTGCCCGTCATCACGGCGGCCCTCGATGCCCTCCTGGTCCTGGGCAACTTGGGGTACAGCCATTGGGGCTTAGGGATACCCGGCAGCCTTTTTGCGGCCTTTCCGGTGGCTTGGGTGGTGCCGATCACCATGGCGGCCGCTGCCATCCACTATCAGCCCCGGCTCCAAGCCTATGTGGCGGCGGTTTATGTGATCGGCCTCACCCTTCTCGCCTATGGCGGCGACATGCTGAGCCCTGCCGAGCGAGAAGAGGATCTGGCCAGAATCGTCGGCTTGTTCTCCCCGCAGGCCAACATGGTCCGCATCGTCATGGTCTTTGCCGCTGCCCTGATCCTGATCCTGGTGGCACGCCAGGGGCGGCTGATGCTCGAGCGGGCGGTGCGCGAGACCACCTTGCGGGTCAATCTCACCCGCTACCTGCCGCGCGAGCTCGCACCCATCCTCACGGACCAGGCCTTCGCGTCCTTGAGGGAGGGCCGGCGCATTCCGGTGACGGTGCTCTTCGTCGACATCCGCGCCTCCACGTATTTCGGGGAAACCATGGAGCCGGCGCAGCTGGCCGTCTTCATCACGTCCTTCCGCAGGCGCGTCCTGCGGGCGGCCTCCCGGCATGGCGGCGTCATCGACAAGTTCACCGGCGATGGAGCGCTGATCCTCTTCGGCGTGCCGGGCGCGCAGGACGGCGACGCCAAGCGCGCGCTCGCCTGCGGACGCACCCTGCTCAACCTGATCGAGCGCTGGAACACCAAGCGCGGCTTCAACCCGCCGGTGCGTCTCGGTATCGGCCTCCATACGGGCGACGTGTTCTGCGGCGTGGTGGGCGACGAGAGCCGGCTCGAATTCACCGTGGTGGGCGAAACGGTCAACGTCGCGTCCCGCATCGAGCAGGCGACGAAGGGCGCCGGCTGCGAGCTTCTGGCCTCGCAGGAAACCGTTGTGGCGGCTGGCGAGGAGGATCTCTGGACCGAGGTCGCGTGCGATCCCCTGCCGGGCGTCACCCGCAGGATGGTGCTGATGAAGCCGGGCGAGTGAGCGGGTTCGATTAAGCCTCTTCGGCCTTCTTGA
>JALYFY010000159.1 GCA_030777385.1 Pseudomonadota bacterium
GGTTGGCCGTGCTTTCTCGATTTGCCGCCAGCGGGCCACGTTGCGCTGGTGCTGCTCATAGCTCTCCGCAAAGGCGTGACCGCCCGAGCCATCGGCTACGAAATAGAGATCCTTCGTCCTTGAGGGATTGGCCACCGCCTCAAGGGCTGCCCGGCCCGGATTGGCGATCGGGCCAGGAGGAAGGCCTTCGACCACATAGGTGTTGTAGGGCGTAGCCGCTTCGATCTCGCTGCGTAGGATTCCGCGTCCGAGGGTACCCTTCCCGCCCACAAGCCCATACACGATGGTGGGGTCGGACTGGAGCCTCATGCGCTTCATGAGCCGGTTGATGAAGACGCCTGCCACACGAGTGCGCTCGTCCGCGCGACCCGTCTCCTTCTCCACGATCGAGGCCAGAATGACGAGTTCCTGCGGCGACTTGATCGGCAGCTCGGTGGAGCGGCGTTGCCAGATCTGCTCGATCGCCTGCTTCTGTGCAGCCTGCATGGTGTTGATGATCTGCTGACGCGTGGTGCCGCGCTCGAACTTGTAAGTGTCAGGCAGGAGCGATCCTTCGCGAGGCGTCTCGGTCACGTCGCCCGTGAGGGTTTCGTTCTCATAAAGGCGCGAGACGATCTGCTCGCTGGTCAGCCCCTCCGGCACCGTCACTGTATGCAGGATGGCCTTGCCCTGGATCAGGGTATCGATCGCATCCTCGACGCTGGTTCCGGCCTTGAACTGGAATTCGCCGGCCTTGAGCTGGCCCCGCTGCCGGTTGAGGTAGGCATAAGCCTGGAACAGCAGCGGCTGCTCGATGACACCTTCCTGCTTGAGGATCTGGGCGATCTCGCCGGTACCGGTGTTGCGCGGAATCACGACGACCTTGTCGCTCTGCAGCGGACCTTGGGCCGTAACCTCCTGCTGCAGCATCGAGAACCCGAAGATGGCCGCGATTGCCAGGGCGACGAGAAGCGTCAGCAGCCCGCTGAACACCGACAGCATGCCCCTGCGACGGCGGCGCAGCTTCGGCGGCGGCGGCGGCGCCATCGAGGGCTTGATGGCCTCGCTCGGGGATCTGGGCGACAGCCGGGGCTGTGCCGATCCGTGATTGTCGGAGTCGTCCACGGCTGGGAGAAGGATTTTTTTCTTTCGTCCGAACATCACGACGCTTTTCTGGTATCGGCCGGCGATCCTGCCGGTCCGCCGACACCCTAGCAGGGATTATGGCGAAAAGCCGTAGCGTGCTGCCGCCATCCTCAAGATACCCGGCGCATGATGAGAGAAGCGTTGGTTCCGCCGAACCCGAAGGAGTTCGAAAGCGCCACGTTGATCTCCTTGCGCTTGGCCTGCTTGGGAACAAGGTCGATTGCCGTATCAACCGACGGATTGTCGAGGTTGATGGTTGGTGGGATGATTCCGTCACGCATGGCCAGGATCGAGAAGATCGCCTCGACGGCGCCAGCCGCACCTAGGAGGTGCCCGACTGCCGACTTGGTGGACGACATGGAGAGCTTGCCGGCCGCATTGCCCATGATGCGCTCGACGGCCTTCAGCTCCAGCTCATCGCCGAGAGGCGTCGAGGTGCCGTGAGCATTGACGTAGTCGATCTCGGACACCTGAATGCCGGCACGCTTGAGGGCAGCGGCCATGCAGCGATAGGCTCCGTCGCCATCCTCGGAGGGCGAGGTGATGTGATAGGCGTCGCCCGACAGGCCATAGCCGATGATCTCGGCATAAATCTTGGCGCCGCGCGCCTTGGCGTGCTCGTACTCCTCCAGCACGACAATGCCGGCGCCTTCGCCCATGACGAAGCCATCCCGGTCCTTGTCGTAGGGGCGCGATGCCTTGGTCGGATCGTCGTTGAAGTTCGTGGACAAGGCTCGGCAGGCGGCAAACCCTGCGATGGAGAGGCGGTTGACGGGCGATTCCGTGCCGCCGGCTACCATCACCTCCGCGTCGCCGAGCGCGATCAGGCGCGCCGCGTCCCCGATGGCGTGGGAGCCGGTGGAGCAGGCCGTGACTACCGCGTGATTCGGCCCTTTGAGGCCATGCTCGATGGACACATAGCCGCCGGCTAGGTTGATGAGGCGGCCAGGGATGAAGAAGGGGGAGATGCGGCGCGGACCGCGTTCGATCAGCGTCGCGGAGGCCTCGTAGATGCCACCGATGCCGCCAATGCCGGAGCCGATCAGCACGCCGGTCGCGCACTGGTCCTCATAGGATTTAGGCTCCCAGCCGGAATCGCGCAGCGCCATTGTGGAGGCCGCCATGGCATAGACGATGAAGGGATCGACCTTGCGCTGCTCCTTGGGCTCCATCCATTGGTCGGCATTGAAGGTGCCGTCGGAGCCGTCGCCGCGCGGGATCTGGCAGGCGATCTGGCAGGCCAGATCATCGACCTGGAAATCGGTGATCCTGTTGGCGCCGCTTTGCCCCTCAACAAGGCGGGACCATGTGGCATCGACGCCGCTGCCCAGCGGAGTGACCATGCCAAGACCTGTAACAACTACCCGCCGCATGACTTACCTGCCCTATCGATCAATAAAATTCGGGCGTCGGATGACTCACCCGACGCCCTCAGCTTTTTAGGCTGCGTTCTTCTCAAGGAAGCGGACGGCGTCGCCAACCGTGACGATGGTCTCAGCCGCATCGTCCGGGATCTCGACGTTGAACTCTTCCTCGAACGCCATTACCAGCTCGACCGTATCAAGGCTGTCGGCGCCCAGGTCGTCGATGAAGTTCGCGTTCTCGACCACCTTGTCGGCTTCGACGCCGAGGTGCTCGACAACAATCTTCTTCACGCGATCAGCGACGTCAC
>JALYFY010000160.1 GCA_030777385.1 Pseudomonadota bacterium
GTCATCACCGACGCTCCCAAGCGCGAAAAGAACCCCGTGAGGCAAAATTGAAGCATCTCATCGCCATTGTCGGCCTGTGTTTCCTCGCGGCCTGCGCAACAAGACCCGAGGATCTGGGGCGTGAGCCAGGCATGACGCCGGTCGGATCGGGAATCGCCGTCGATCGCGAACCGCTCCCGCATCTGTTCAAGGGCACCGGCCCGTCGGCTGCGAACTCCACGTGGAGCAATGCCAGCGCCGACCTGTTCACAAGCCCGCGTGCCCGGCAGGTCGGCGATATCGTCACGGTGAATATCCAGATCGACGACAAGGCGGAGTTTGAAAACGCCAGCGACCGGTCGAGACGATCCTCCGTAAGCGCCGGCCTTGACTATGCTTTCTCGTTCAAGGGCTGGAACGCGGACGGCACGGCGGATGCGGGCATCAACTCCTCATCCGATTCGACAGGGCAGGGGACCATCGATCGCTCCGAGAAGCTGCGCATGTCGGTTGCCGCAGTCGTCAACGAGGTCCTGCCGAACGGAAACGTGGTGATCAGCGGCTCGCAGGAGGTGCGCGTGAACTTCGAGGTCCGGGTGCTCAACATCGCCGGCATCGTGCGGCCCCGCGACATCTCGCCGAAGAACACCATCAGCTACGACAAAATCGCCGAGGCCAGGGTCTCCTATGGTGGACGCGGGCGCCTCATGGAGGTCCAGCAGCCCGCCTACGGGCAGCAGCTGTTCGACGTTCTGACCCCATTCTAGGCGGAAGACGAGGACCAGAAAGATGGCCAAGGCATTGCAACTTCCGGCTCCAACCGACAGTGCGCCGGCCCGAGAGGGATCGTTGAGGTGGCTCCTGACGCTCGGCCTCCTGACCCTGCTCTCTGCTGCGATCGGAGGCGGGTTCGGACTCGTCATGGTTTCCGGCATCGAAAAGCGCGTCGAAGAGAAGTACAAGGCGCAGCCCGAGAAGCCGAACGTTGCCAGCCCTTATTCAGGCAATATCGGGATCAAGAAACTTGCCCCGGTCGTCACGAACCTCGCCGCATCAACCGAGGATTGGGTGAGGGTCGAGGCCTCCATCGTCTACAAGCCCACCGAAGAGCAGAACCCCGATGTGATGGCCGGGCAGGTCCGGCAGGACATACTGGCCTATATCCGCACTCTGTCCCTGGCGCAGATCCAGGGGCCGAGCGGCCTTCTGCATCTCAAGGAAGACCTCAATGAGCGCGTCAAATTGCGCTCGAAAGGTGTCATCCAGGAGCTTGTTCTCGAAACCCTTATCGTTCAGTAGGTCGAACACAGCCTGAGTTTTCAAGCCACCTGTCCATTTTCTCGAAAGACCGTTGCCATGCCTCTCCGTTTGATCCTCACGGGCGCATTTATCCTGCTAGCGTCGAGCGCTAATGCCCAGTTGGCGGATCTTCAGGCTCTGCTTCCTTCAGGAGAAGGGGCAGTCAGCGGACGCATCATTCAGATGGTCGTTCTCCTGACGGTTCTGTCGCTGGCGCCGGGGCTTCTGATCATGGTCACGAGCTTCACCCGATTCGTGGTGGCATTCTCGTTCCTGCGCTCGGGGCTTGGCCTGCAGAGCACGCCGGCGAACATCTTCCTGATCAGCCTGTCCCTGTTCATGACCTTCTTCGTCATGGGCCCGACCTTCGACAAGGCTTGGAACGAGGGCGTCCGGCCGTTGACGGAAAATCGCATCTCGGAGACGGAGGCCTTCACCAGGACGGCGGAGCCGTTCCGGGATTTCATGCTCACGCATGTGAGGCCGAAGGACCTTCAGATGTTCAGCGATCTGGCTGCGGTCAACTATCCGAAGCCCGAGGAAGGCGAGAAGATCGACCTGCGGATTCTGATCCCCGCCTTCATGATCTCGGAGCTCAGGCGCGGTTTCGAAATCGGCTTCCTTATCGCCCTTCCGTTCCTCGTGATCGACATGATCGTGGCCACCCTGGTTATGTCCATGGGCATGATGATGATGCCGCCTACCGTTCTGGCGCTGCCGTTCAAGATCCTCTTCTTCGTCCTGATCGACGGCTGGAACATCCTCGTGAGCGGTTTGGTGCGCTCCTACTTCTGATTCCCTCCCTGCCTTCCAAGCCCCTCTGCAACGATTTGAGCGATATCTGAGGGGCAGCAACCTTCGCACAAGATTGGCAGCGCAAAAGTAGTCTCGATTACATTTATCAGTACCGAGATTCCTCATGCCTGGTCGTCAACAAGCCGAAAGAATCTGGAGTAGTTTGCTGCTGCTGGGCCCGCGCCGCCTGGCTGCCTTGGCCGCCATCGGCCTTGCTGTCTTCCTGTCCGTCGGTGTCGGAGCCTATTACCTCAGCCGCCCGGCTCAGGAGACCCTGTACACCGGTCTGGACCGCGAGGATGTCGGCCGGATGGGTGCTGTCCTTAAGGATGCGGGCATCCCGTTCGATGTCAGCGCCGACGGAACAGCTCTCCTGGTCAGCTATGGCAACACGGCTTCAGCCAGAATGCTCCTGGCCGAGAAGGGGCTCCCGCACAGCACGAAGTCCGGCTACGAACTCTTCAACGATCTCGGCTCGCTCGGCCTGACGTCCTTCATGCAGGAGGTCACGAAGGTTCGCGCTCTCGAAGGCGAGCTGGCGCGCACCATCCAGGGGATGAAGGGAATCAAGGCTGCCCGCGTCCACATCGTTCTTCCGGATCGCGGCTCCTTCCGCCGCGAGCAGCAGGCGCCCTCGGCTTCCGTGGTCATCCGCACCTTGCCGGCCGACGACGCATCATCGGCCCAGGCGATTCGCCACCTGGTCGCCGCCGCCATCCCAGGCATGGCGGTAGACAAGGTGACCGTCATGAACACCGACGGTACCCTTCTGATGTCCGGAGATGACGCCGCCAATGCCACGACAGGCAAGATGGCACGGCTCGAGAAGACAGTGGGCCTGGAGATCCAGGACAATGTCCGCCGCACCCTTACCCCCTATCTCGGCACCGGCAACTTCGAGATCAGCGTGGCCGCCCGGCTGAGCACGGACAAGGTCAGCACCAACGAGACGATCTTCAACCCTGAATCGAAGGTCGAGCGCTCGGTGCGCACGGTCAAGGAGACGGAAGTCGCGCAGAACAGGAGCGGGCAGAAGCCGACCACCGTTCAGCAGAACCTGCCGGACGAGAGTGTGCGCGCCGAATCGGGTGACAGCTCGAGCGAGGACAACCAGCGCCGCGAGGAGCTGACCAACTACGAAATCTCGTCGAAGACGATCCAGACCATCAGCGACGGCTACCAGATCAAGAACCTCTCGGTTGCCGTGCTGGTGAACAGGTCTCGGATCGCCTCCCTGATGGGTGAGAACGCCACTCCTGCAGAGATGGACGCCAAGATCGCGGAGATCGAGCAGCTGGTTTCTTCGGCCACCGGCTTCAGCAAGACCCGGGGCGACCAGATCAAGGTTGCGGCTGTCAGCTTCGTGGACGATGGCGGCATGCTGCAGCCCGTGCCGGGACCGTCGCTGACCGAGATCCTCATGCGCCAGTTCGGCACGGTCGTGAATGCCCTCACCATTCTGGCCCTGTGCGCGATGATGATCTGGTTCGGCTTGCGTCCTGCCGTGAGAATGCTGATGGCACGTCATCAGGCCGAACTCGAACTCCAGCGCGAGCAGGCAGCTGCTCTGGCGGTAGCCGAGGCGGAGGAGGCAGAGAATGAGGCTGGACGCCAGGCGCTGCAGGCTGCATTCGAGCGCGAGGAGCAGAACCTCATCGAGATGCCTCGCACTCCGCAGCGCAAGCTCGAGCAGATCATTGAGCTCAGCGAAGAGCATGCTGCAGCCGTGCTGAAGCAATGGCTCGGGCGGGAGGCCGCGTGATGGCGGGAGCGATTGCCAATCTACTGGAGGATTTCTCGCCTGTATCCCGCGGGGAGCCGGTGGGAATCGGGATCCTGCGCGCCGTCAAAGTTGCAGCCGAGCCCGATCTGGCTCCCGCTCCGCCGCCGGTGGACCGACAGGCTGAACTCCTGAAGGCTGTCGAAGCGAAGGTGAGGGCTGAGGAGAGGCAGGCCGCCCAGCGGCAGCTTGAAGAGGCGGTTGCAGCCGAAAAGACCCGGTATGAGGACGAACTGGCATCTCAGCGGGTGGTCTGGGTGGAGCAGCAGGCCAGCCAGCTCTCCACGCAAATCGTCGAGGGGTTCGGGCGTATTGAAGCCATTCTCTCGGAGCGGGTCGCGAACATCCTGAAGCCCTTCGTTTCCGAGGCCTTCCGGCAGCAGAGCACCGCCGAATTCAAGGAGGCGCTCGCGACGCTTCTCATGGGCGATGAGACGGGACCGATGAAGATCACGGGGCCTAAGGATCTGGTGCAGGCGTTGCGAGAAAATCTCGGCCCCCATGGAGGCGCGATAGAGTTCCTCCCGGGCGACCATGTCGAGGTGAGCGTCACCGCCCGCGACACGACCGTGCAGACCCAGCTGCGGGCTTGGTCGGATCGGCTCGAACAGGCTTTGAAAGCTGAGTCATGACTTCGAAAATGGAAAAGCAGGAGATCGTCATCGTCAGGAGAGGTGACGATGGCGAGGAGGCCGTGAAGGGCGGAGCGTGGAAGATCGCTCACGCGGATTTCATGACCGCCATGATGGCCTTCTTTCTCGTCATGTGGCTCATCAGCCTGACGGATGAGGAGACGCGCAGCGGCGTGGCCAATTACTTCAACCCGGTGCAGCTCGCGGAGTCGACCGCGAACAAGAAGGGGCTCGACGATCCGCAGAGCGTTCCTCCCGACAACCAGACCGAGAACACGAAGGACGGCAAGGAGAAGGGGAGCGGCGAGGGCACGGGCGGAAAGTCCCACCAGCTGCAAAAGCCTCGGTTCAAGGAGGGAGCCCTGTTCCAGGATCCCTATGCTGTGCTCGCCAGGATCGCCGACGAGATCGAGGCAACGCCGCACGACACGCTTGGGGCCGACGTCACTCCCGGTGAGAGCGACGTGCCTGGCCTGAAGGCCGGTGAAGCTTTCCGCGATCCGTTCGATCCGCTCTACTGGCAGGTTTCACCTGTTGAGGAACTGAAGACGGACACGCCGTTGAAGCCCGGCACGGCACCCTCCGCGCCATCCAAGGCTGTCATGGATGCGATTGCGTCCTTGAGCGAAAAGCCGCAGGCAGGCCACAAGCCGCAACAGCAAGCGGGGGCAGGAAATGCGGCATCGCCGGAGGGGCGGGCTGCGCCTCCGGCAGGAGCTCAGTCCCATGTTCCCGGATCGGCCGCGGAGCAGAATGCTTCGGAGGTGAATGCTGCCGATCAGAAAGCAGCAGAGCTGAAGAGGGAAATCCTGAAAGCAGTCCAGCCAGCCAAGGATGCTACGCCGCAGCCGAGTATCGAGGTCCGGCGGACCGGGGCGGGGACCCTGATCAGCCTTACCGATGACTTCGATTTCACGATGTTCGCCCTAGGCTCCGCAGAGCCGCACGCCAAGGTCGTCCGTGCCATGGCCGAGATCGCGAAGATCCTGCAGGCGCGACCGGGCAAGATCGTGATCCGTGGCCACACCGATGCCCGGCCTTTCAAATCCACCAATTATGACAACTGGCGCCTGTCTCATGCCAGAGCGCAAATGGCCCTGTACATGCTCGTCCGAGGGGGCCTGGATGAAAAGAGGATCGTGCGTGTCGAGGGCCATGCGGACCGCGAACCGAAGATCCCGTCCGATCCCAATGCCGATGGGAACCGTCGGGTCGAAATTCTTCTGCAGGAGTAATGACGGTGAACGTGCGCCCGCTCGCTGCTCTCGGAATGGTTCTGCTGTTCGCTGCAGACAGCACCGCTAACGAGAGCAGCCGCCCCGCCGATGTTGTGCCGGAGCCTGCGGTCGAGCAGGAGGCCATGCCATTGGGGGCTCCCAGTCCCTTGCAGATGGTGCGCACCCTGCACCTGATGCAGGATCAGATCGCAACGGGTTCAACGGAGGCCCACATCGGGCAGCGAGGCCTGTTGGGAGTCCTGGACATCCGGTTCATGGAGCTCGCGCCGGAGGTCTGGCAAAATGGCAAGAACGTTCATGCCGCTGTCTCGTTTGCTCTGAGCGGCGGCAGTCCCGGTATCTTGCGGAAGCTCCTGGAGCTGGGCTCCACAGTGGTCACGGAGAACGACAGACCTCTTGTGGAGGGTGCTCTCGCTTATGTCGAAGGACGGGAAGAGGCCGCTCATAACGCTCTTATGCCCCTGGATCCGCGCATCCTCCCGCCGACGATGAGCGCACAGCTGGCTTTGGTCCAATCGGCGCTCGTCGTTCGGAAGGATCCTGCGAAATCCGATGAGCTCCTCGACTTCGTGCGGCTCCAAGCCCCAGGAACGCTTCTCGAGGAGGCCGCGCTGCGTCGACAGGTCTTCGTTGCGAGCCAGACGAATCACATCGAGAAGTTTCACTCTCTTGCAACGGACTACCTGAGGCGCTTCCGGCACTCGGTATATGCAGGCAATTTCCGACAGCGCCTGGCATCGGCAGCGACGCGCATCGACTTCGGCCAGGAAAAATCCCGCTTCGATGGCTTCGTCGAGATGATGAAGGAACTGGAGCCGGAAGCAAGGCGGGATCTCTACCTTCTTGCCGCCCGTGCGTCTGTCGAACAGGGATTTACGAAATCTGCTCGCCTGCTGGCGGAGAAAGCCAAGGAGCTGGTGGAGGGTGACAAAGTGAGCGCCGCGCGCGCAAAGCTCTATCGTGCGGCCTCCATGATCACCTCGCCTGAGGACCTCAAAGCCGCTGCCGAGGATCTCCGCCAGATCGACCGGTCGCTCCTCCCCGCCAGCGACATGGCCTTGCTGGACTCGGCCATCGCGATGGCCGGGCACATCCAGACGATGCCGGGAGCACCGGCCACTCTGGCTGACAACGCAAAGCCTTTGCTCACGAAGGCTGCCGCCGAGAAGACGGAGAACGCGAGCATCCAAGCGCAAGGGCTGGAACAGCTTCAAGCCTTATCCAAGGCCCGTGACGCCTTGAGCCGCGTCGACAAGTTAATCAAGAATCAGGCGTCCGCAAGTCAATGAACCGTCTCGATCTCATGCCCCAAACACCATCGCGCCTCGCTGAATCGACCCAAACGTCGCGTGGTTCTTCCCCAGGAGCCGATGCGCAGCAGGTCGCCGGGAGCGGGATGGCGGGGTTCGACGCGGTGCTCGAAGGTTTCTCGCGGGAGCAGGACAGGGAGAGCGGGGAGCTTCTTCAGGACGAGAGCCTGTTGAACCTGGCCGGCCCGACAGCAGATGCGCCTGCCAGCGACACGACAGCATTGCAGGCTCTGCTCTCTGCCACCTCGATGGACGGTGCCCAGGCGGGAGCGACCGTGCCCGCGGCGGGAAGCCAAGCCTATTCCGTTCTCGAGAGCCTTCTGCCCCGCATCCTGTCGCAGACCGGCGCAGGCGGGCCGTCGGACCGCGAAGCACGCGGCAATGCCCCCTCGATGCTGCCGATGCTTGCCTCGGATGCGACGGCCGACAGCATCTTGAGCCCTGCCATTGGACCGAAGCTCTCGATCGCCGTTCAGAACCAGGAAACCCATTTCCGACCCGTCGTCGAAGGTTTCGAAACAGCACTTCAGGAAGGCTCGCCGGCCGGATCGACCGGTCTTTCAGCCGAAGCCGCTCCGGAAGACCTCACCGTCAAGAAGTCCAAAGAACCGGCAACGGCCTTGCCCTCCGGCATAACGCAGGGACTATCGGGCGACAAGCCCGTCGCTCCCAGCGCCGAGATGGCCCGCAACCGGCAGAGTGACGAAGAGAGAGGCTTCGACAGGGTTTCCCTCGACCGCATGGCCGACCGGGCCGAGGTGCAGAAGCAAACTGCCCCAGGCCTTCAGAAGGCCGACGGCGGTTCACTGCCAGCCGGAACGCTCCACCAGATGGCCAGAGCGATCTTGGACGATGTGTCGGGAGTATCCGGCGCCAATCAGCCGTCCTACCAGAGTGACGGGGTGCATCGTGTCGCCTTGGCCCGTGCCTCAGGGGGAGTTCTCAGGGTTCTCAGCCTCCAGCTCAATCCAGTGGAACTGGGGCTCGTGACGGTCAAGATGCGCCTCTCAGGCGACAGCCTGGAGATGGAGCTTCAGGTGGAGAAACAAGAAACCGCTGAACTCCTCAGAAACGACGCCGAGAAACTCTCCGGCCTGCTGAGAGCCTCCGGCTACCGGCCCGATGTGATCAGTATCCAGACTGCGGAATCGACCAGCCATGACCGCAATTCGTTCCAGCGTCCGCAACAGGGGACGCAAGATCAGAGCTTCCAAGGCAATGCAGACAGCCAGGGCCACTCTTCTGGGCAGCATCATGGGCAATATGGACGGGAAGAGGCGGAACTCCGCAATGAGTCGAAACAAGATCGGGCTTCTGACCGCAGCAGCTCTGGCGGGGTTTACCTCTAGCCTCATCGGTGTGGCGCCGGCCGTCGCTCAGCCTCAGGCCGGGCTATGCGAGCGTGAGATGATGAGGGCTTCCGGGTTGTATGGCGTTCCGCTGGGCATGCTCTATTCCGTCGGCCTGACCGAGACCGGAAAGCGCGGGAGCTTGCAGCCGTATGCCATGAATGTCGAGGGGAGGGCGGTCTTCTCGAACAGCGCGGCCGAAGCTGTCCAGAAGTTCGAGCAGGCGAGCCAATCGGGAGCGAGGCTGATCGACATGGGCTGCATGCAGATCAACCACCTCTACCACCGTGAGAAATTCCCATCGTTGGAGAGCATGCTGAACCCGCGTATGAACGTGGAATACGCCGCGCGCTTTCTCAAGGAGTTGAAAGCCCGCCACGACACGTGGACCATGGCGGTTGCACGCTATCACGCCGGTCCCAACAACGATCCCGCGCAGAAGCGCTATGTCTGCCGCGTCATCTCCAACATGGTCGCAACGGGCTTCGG
>JALYFY010000161.1 GCA_030777385.1 Pseudomonadota bacterium
TTGAGCACGATGCCGAGCACGACGATGCCAAGAGCCGGAAGGCTGGCAAGGCCCAGGGTCGTCTTGGTGGCGAACCATTGCAGCCGGACGATGATGATCGCAAAGGCGAGGCTGACGAGGCTAGCCAGCGCCGGCGGTGTCCAACCCAGGAGCATGAGCATGGCCGGAACGGACAGAACCAGCATGCCGATGACGGAGATCCAGTTCGTCACGATGACGAAGGGCACATACGCTTTTTCGAGACGAAGCCCTCGGGCGATCCAGATCATGGCGAGCGGCAGGGCGATGAAGCCCGCCACATGACCCAGAGCCACAACGAAATCGAGCCATAGATTGTCGAGAAGCGACCGGTCCGGCTGAAGGAGGCCCAGGCGCAGACGCTCGAAGGCGAGGGACACGACGTAGGCCGGAAGCGTCAGCCAGAGCGCCGCGAAGGAGCGCCAGAAGCCCCGCTCGCTCATATCGAAGGATCTCAGGCCCTCGCTCCTGCTGTTGAGCAGGTCGAGCGTTCCCCTGAACGAGCGATTGACCTCATCAGCCGTGACGATCATGGGCAGCCTCTTCGAGCGCGGGGTGCACACAGGAACAGGCGGAAGCCCTAAAACGTTCCGGGCAGGTTCCGACTTTGGTCGAAGGCAGATAGGCTCAACAACCGAGCATCAACCGGCGAAATAGGTGTCCAGCACTTTTCGGTAAATCGTTGCCAGCCGGTCCAAATCGGCAACGGCCACCCGCTCGTCGACCTGATGCATGGTCTGTCCCACGAGGCCAAATTCGACCACCGGGCAGTCCTTCACAATGAAGCGAGCATCCGATGTGCCGCCCGTGGTGGACAGCTTGGGGCGCAATCCCGTTTCCGCCTCGATGGCCTGAGCGATGAAACCGACAAACGCGTTGGGGGGCGTCAGGAAGGCGACCGCGTTGGTCGGTTCCATCGTGAGCTTGTAGCGCACCGTGTTGCCGGCAGCCTCCCGCAGCCGGCGCGCAATCTCCTCCTCCAGGCTCTGGGGCGTCCAGAGATCGTTGAAGCGGATGTTGAAGGTGGCCCTCGCCTCGGCGGGAATCACATTGGCGGCCGGATTGCCCACATCGACCGTGGTCATCTCGAGGTTCGAGGCGTCGAAGTGCTCCGTGCCCCGGTCGAGCGGCTCGCGCAGGAGCCCGTCGATGAGGCGCAGCAGGCCGGGAATCGGATTATCGGCCAGATGCGGATAGGCCACGTGACCCTGCTTGCCCTCCACCGCGATCTTGCCGGTGAGCGAACCGCGCCGCCCGATCTTGATCATGTCGCCGAGCCGGTTCGGGTTCGTGGGCTCGCCCAGGATGCAATGGTCGAATCGCTCGCCCCGGGCCTTCGCCCATTCCAGCAGCTTGACCGTGCCGTTGACGGCAGGCCCCTCCTCGTCGCCCGTGATCAGGAAGCCGATGGAGCCCGCAAAGTCGGGCCGCTCCCGGATGAAGGCGAGTGCTGCCGCAATCATGCAGGCGATGCCGCCTTTCATGTCGACCGCGCCGCGCCCGTAGAGCTCGCCCCCGTCGATCTCGCCGCTAAAAGGATCGTGCCGCCAGCGGCCTGCATCCCCCGGCGGCACCACGTCGGTGTGGCCGGCAAAGAGCAGATAGGGCTCAGCCCTGCCATACCGCGCATAGAGGTTTTCTACGTCCGGCGTGCCGGGCTCGGAAAACACGGGGCGGTGAACCTCGAAGCCCGCTTCCTTCAATACGCCCTCGATGAAGGCGAGCGCCCCGCCCTCCTCCGGCGTCACGGAGGGACAGCGCAGCAGCGATTGGGCGAGGGAGAGGGGCGAGGTATCCATCGGATCAATCGCGCAGCAGCTCGTTGATGCCGGTCTTGGCCCGTGTCTGCGCATCGACGCGCTTCACGATGACGGCGCAGTAGAGGGACGGGCCTGGAGTGCCGTCCGGCAGCGGCTTGCCGGGAAGCGAGCCGGGCACCACCACGGAATAGGGCGGCACCCGGCCCACGAAGACCTCGCCGGTGTTGCGGTCGATGATCTTGGTGGAGGCCGAGAGGAACACGCCCATGGAGAGCACCGAGCCCTCGCCCACGACCACGCCTTCGACCACCTCGGAGCGGGCGCCGATGAAGCAGTTGTCCTCGATGATGGTGGGATTGGCCTGGAGCGGCTCCAGCACACCGCCGATGCCGACGCCGCCGGAGAGGTGCACGTTCTTGCCGATCTGGGCGCAGGAGCCAACCGTCGCCCAAGTATCGACCATGGTGTTCTCGTCCACATAGGCGCCGAGATTGACGAAGGACGGCATCAGCACCACGCCGGGCGCGATGTAGGCGCCGCGCCGTACGGTGCAGTTCGGCACGGCGCGGAAGCCTGCCGCCCGGAAGCGGTTCTCCCCCCAGCCGGCGAACTTGGACGGCACCTTGTCCCACCAGGCGGCCTCGCCCGGCCCACCGCCGATGACCTCCATGTCGTTGAGACGGAAGGACAGGAGGACGGCCTTCTTCAGCCATTGATGCACCTGCCATTCGCCGCCTGCGGTCTTCTCGGCCACGCGAGCTTGGCCTGAATCGAGAAGCTCCATGGCCTGCTCCACGGCTTCGCGCAGGGCACCTGTGGTGGAAGGGCTCACATTGGCCCGGTCCTCCCAGGCGGCATCGATGGTACGGGCGAGGTCAGTGGACATGGGCAACTCGAAGCAGGGGTTTCGCTGCGGTCTGATTAACAACGCCGCTTGGGCCTGTCACCTGATCATATGTTGTGGACACCACGGAACAGCCTAGCATAGGGTCCCTCATGCTCTCGATCCATCAGACTGCTGCACCGAAGACCTTACCGTTATGATTCCAGTCCGCGACATGCGCAGCGTTCTGTACGCCACGGCGATTCTGTTCGCGGTGGCGGTGATCGGCATCCGCGGCGTTTTCCTGTGGCTCGACTATCACAGCGCCCTCGATCGGGCGCGGGGCGCCACGCAGGATCTGGCGCTCCTCATGGAGGAATATACCAAGCGGACTCTGGAAACGAGCGACCTTCTCCTGGGCGAGATCGTCGCCTTCGTGCGTCTCAGAGGCGGCGTCGACGCCTTGAGCGAAACGGGCGACGCGCATCAGTATCTCGCCGAGCTGAAGCGGAAATCCCCCGCCAGCGATCTCTTTCTCGTCATCGACAAGGATGGCGGCGTGGTCGGAACGTCGGATGGGCCGCAGAACCCTTCCGTCAATTTTGCCGACAGGCCGTGGTTCAAAGCCCATCGAGCGGGGGCAGAGGCCTTTGTCGGCGGCGCAATCGTCGGGCGCATCACCCACGACCTCATCTACACCTACTCGCGACGCATTCCCGACCTGAATGGCGACCTCGACGGCATTGCCCAGGTCGCCCTCGAACCGGCCTTTCTTCAGGAGATTTCGCGGCCCGAAGACGATGCGGGCAATGTTGTCCTCGGCCTGTGGGGCCGCGACGGACGCGTCATCGCCCGAACGGGGCTCACCCCGAACCAGATCGACTCCGGCAGCGGTCACACGATGCTCTTCAACGAATTGGAAGCGCAACGGGCCGGGACCTATCGGGCCGGCGATACGCCGGACGGCATCGAGCGGATCGTCTCCTTCCGAAGGCTAGAGCGCTGGCCGGTCACGGTTACCGCCAGCGTTCCCGTTGCGACCGCCCTCGCCGCCTGGAGGGCCGGTTTTTACTGGAGTGCAGGGATCACATCCATCTTCCTCGTCGCCCTCGGCTGGCTGACATGGATCGGCGTCCGGCTCAGCCAGCAGACGGAGGCCACCCAAAGCCAGCTGCAGCAGGCCAACGAGAGCCTCGGCAACGCGCTCTCGGACAAGGTCATGCTGCTCCAGGAGATCCACCACCGGGTGAAGAACAACCTGCAGGTGACCTCAAGCCTCCTGCAGATGCAGTCGCGCCGCTTCACCGATCCCAATGTGAAAGCAGCCTTTCAGGAGACGCAGGATCGCTTGCGCTCCATCGGCCTCATCCACGACATCCTCTACCGCAAGGACGCAGGCCGGACGATCGATCTGCAGGATTATCTCGAACGCCTGATCACCGAGCTGTCGGCCACCTACGGCGCATCGGCCCGGGGCATCACGGTCGATCTCGATGCGGAGCCGATCATGATCGACCTGGATCGCGGCACGCCGCTGTCGCTTGCCGTCACGGAGGCCATTTCCAACGCGTTCAAGCATGCTTTCGGGCCCGGCGAAGGCGGGCGCATCCTCGTCTCTGCACGGCGCCTCGACGGTCAGATCGAGGTGACCGTCCGCGACACCGGCAAGGGCGTGTCCGGGGTGCAGGAGAACGGCTCCTCGCTCGGCATGAAGCTCATCCGGTCCTTCGCGCAGCAGCTTGGCGGACGCTTCAGCCTCGAGGCAGACGGCGGCACCGTGTTCCGGCTCGAGATTCCGGCGTGAGATCCTCGGTGCTATTCCCGGAAGGACGCGCAGCGGAGGGGAAGAGAATCCATAGAGTGGCGCTTGATCGTAGATCCCCTTCCCTCGCCTTCGGCTCGCCGGGGATGACGCAAATGACAAACCATATGCCCTAAAATGACGTGCGCTGCCGGATTGCTGCCGAGAGCGTGCCTTCGTCGAGATAATCGAGCTCGCCTCCGACGGGCACGCCATGAGCGAGCTTCGTCACTTTCAGGGGCAGGTGTCCGAGAAGCTCGGTGATGTAGTGGGCGGTGGTCTGCCCATCGACCGTTGCATTGAGGGCCAGGATCACCTCTGCGACCCCGGGCTCCGACACCCGCTCGACGAGTCGCTCCAGGTTCAGGTGTTCGGGCCGCACGCCGTCGAGGGGCGAGAGCACGCCGCCCAGCACATGGTATTTGGCGCTCACAGCCCCGGAGCGTTCGAGCGCCCAGAGATCGGACACGTCCTCGACCACCACGAGAATGGACGGATCGCGCTTCGGATCGCGGCAGACGGTGCAGGGCTCCGAGGTATCCACGTTGCCGCAGGACGAGCACACGACGATGCGCTCGTTGGCAACGCGCATGGCATCGCTCAACGGGTTGAGCAGCGTTTCCCGCTTCTTGATGAGGTGAAGCGCGGCGCGCCTGGCCGAGCGAGGGCCTAAGCCCGGCAGGCGGGCGAGCAGCTGGATCAGGCGCTCGATTTCAGGGCCGGCAACGTGTTGGGCCATTCAAGTTCTCTTTTGCTATTATCGCATCGCTTGCTTCGAAGAGCCGGTACCCACTTCTTCGCGCGATGCTCTGCTCAGAACAACTTCAGGCCAGGCGGAAGCGGAAGGCCCTTGGTCAGGCTCTCCATGCGCTCCTGAGCGACCCGTTCGGCCTTGCCGCGGGCGTCGTTCATGGCGGCCACGATGAGATCCTCGAGAATTTCCTTCTCGTCCGGGTTCATGAGCGAGGAGTCGATGTTGATCGATTTGAGGCTACCCTTGCCGGTGACCTTCACGGTCACGACGCCGCCGCCGGCCGTGCCGTCGACTTCGAGAGTGTCGAGCTCTGCCTGGGCGTCCTGCAGCTTCTGCTGCATGGCCTGAGCCTGCTTCATCAGTCCCATGATGTCCTTCATGACCGCATTCCTCGGTTAGAATAAATCGTCGTCTTCTTCCGCCTCGTGCGCAGCGGCTGCATCGGCCTCACCGAGGATTTCCGTTTCGGCGTCGTCGCCTGCCTTCTCGGTACGCTCGACCACGTTTACGATCTGCGCGCCCGGAAACTTGGACAGGACCGCCTGCACCAGCGGATGATTAGCCGCTCCCTCCTTGCGCTCGCGCTCGGCCGTCACGGCCTTCTCGTGCAGGGTTGGAGCGCCCTCCTCGGAGGAGAGCGCCACCATCCAGCGCTCGCCGGTCCATTGCTGGAGCGCGCGGGTCAGGTCGTTGGCGATGGTGCGGCTGCCGGTCTCGGTGAGGCTGAGCTCGATGCGGCCTTCCTCGAAGCGGACGAGGCGCACATCCCGCTCCAGGGCCGCCTTGAGCACGATCTCGCGCTTCTCGCCAGCCAGCGCCACCACGTCCTCGAAGCGGCGCAGGCGCATGGTCGGCTCAGGCGTGGCTGCCTGAGGGCGCGGCTGCGGCTGGGCCTGGGAGGTGGCCAGCGCCATGGTGCCGGAGGTGGCCGGACCCGAGGGCCTCGACGGCGAAGGAGCAGGTCCCCCTGCGGGCAGCGGCGCTCCATCCTTCAAGGCGCGCAGGGCCTCGTCCGGCGTCGGCAGGTCGGCCGCATAGGCCAGGCGCACGAGCACCATCTCGGCCGCCGCAATGGGGCGGTTCGAAGCCTGAACCTCGGGAATGCCCTTCAGCAGGATCTGCCAGGCGCGGGACAGGGTCCGCACCGAGAGCTTGCCGGCATAATCCGTGCCGCGCGTCCGCTCGATCTCGGACAGGGCGGGATCCTTGGCGGCTTCCGGGATCAGCTTGAGGCGCGTGACGATGTGCGAAAAGGCTGCAAGATCCGACAGGATGACGGCCGGGTCGGCGCCTGCATCGTATTGGGAGCGAAGCCCCTCGAAGGCTGCCGGCACGTCGCCCCGCATCACCGCCTCGAACAGGTCGATCACCTGGGTGCGGTCGGCCAAGCCCAGCATGTCACGCACGGTATCGGCGGTGACGACGCCTGCCCCATGCGCGATCGCTTGGTCCATGAGGGACAGGGAATCGCGCGCCGAACCTTCCGCGGCCCGTGCGATGGCGGCAAGCGCCTCCTGGTCCGCCTTCACGCCTTCGGCGTCGCAGATGCGGCCGAGATGACCCACGAGCTTGTCCGCCTCGATCCGGCGCAGGTCGAAGCGCTGGCAGCGGGACAGGATCGTGACCGGAACCTTGCGGATTTCGGTGGTGGCGAAGATGAACTTCGCGTGCGGCGGCGGCTCCTCAAGCGTCTTCAGGAAGGCGTTGAACGCCTTCTCCGAGAGCATGTGGACCTCGTCGATGATGTAGACCTTGTAGCGGGCCGACACGGGAGAATAGCGGATGCCGTCGATGATCTGGCGGACGTCGTCGATGCCGGTGTGGGAGGCAGCATCCATCTCCAGCACGTCCACGTGCCGCGATTCCATGATGGCCTGGCAGTGAACGCCAAGGTCCGGCATGTGGATGGTGGGCGCGCCGGTTCCGTCGGGCTTCTGGTAATTGAGGCCGCGCGCCAGGATGCGGGCGGTGGTGGTCTTGCCGACGCCGCGAACGCCGGTGAGCATCCAGGCCTGCGGAATGCGGCCGGTCTCGAAGGCGTTCGAGAGGGTGCGCACCATCGCCTCCTGACCGATCAGGTCATCGAAGGTGCGCGGGCGGTATTTTCGGGCAAGGACGCGGTAAGGGGACGCTGGCGCCGCGGGAGCAGGCGCAGAGGGGAAACCCGGCAAGGCCGGCTCGTCGTTCAGGGGCGTGCCGGCTGTGGTATCGTCCATCG
>JALYFY010000162.1 GCA_030777385.1 Pseudomonadota bacterium
TCGGACGGAATATCGGGCGGTGCGATCTGCACGACTCTGACGACGCCAGGAACCCTCAACGTCTCAGCATCATCAACGCTCCTGACACGCCCTCCGAAGACCGGAGGACGTGCCACGACCGCGTAGAGCATGCCATCGGCGCGGGCATCAATTCCGTAGACAGCCTTGCCGGTCGTGATGTCCTGGTTGTCGACCAAGCCGATCCGGTCCTTACCGATGTAACGGAAGGCAGAAGGATCTTTTAGCTTGAGCGCCTCACGTGTCGGCACCGGCTGGGATACGGCAGCGGTCGCGAGCGCACCGTAGTCGAGCCTCCGACCAGTTCGTTCATGCAGAACCGCGTGCTCTCGCGCCCGTACCTCCTGGACCGGTACACCCCATTGCACGGCGGCTGCTTGCTCCAGCATTGTACGTGCAGCGGCACCAGCTCGGCGCATCGGCATGAAGAAGTGGCGCAGCGACCTCGAGCCGTCAGTATCCTGGTTGCCGTATCGGGCCTCGTCGCCTTGCGCTTGAGCAACACGGACCCTGGACCAATCAGCGTCTAGCTCGTCCGCCACCACCATCGCAATCGAGGTACGAACCCCCTGGCCCATCTCCTGCCGGTGGCAGGTGACGGTCACAAGGCCGTCTGGACTGATTGAGACGAAGATCTTCGGATCGTCACGCCACCCGTTCGGCATGCCGTCGGCGCCGAACTTATTCTCCTGCGCATTAGCTTCAGACGGCAAGCCGACAGCGAGAACCAACGAGCCGGCTGTAATGCCAGCGAGGAATCCCCGGCGGCTGACGTTCGCGACCGTAAATTCGAGTTTATTATTGTCTGCCATTAACGACCTCCCGTGCTGGCCTGCTTGATGGCAGCGCGAATGCGCGGGTATGTCCCACACCGGCAGATGTTGCCGCTCATCGTGCTGTCGATATCTTCATCGGTCGGGTTCGGATTGTCCTTGAGGAGCGACGCGGCCTGCATGATTTGGCCGGGCTGGCAGTAGCCGCACTGCGATACGTTGAGGTCTCTCCACGCGACTTGAACGGGGTGACTGCCGTCGGGCGAGAGACCTTCCACTGTCGTTACTGTGGTGCCCAGTGCAGCTGCCATCGGAGTCACACAAGCACGAACCGCAGTGCCGTCAAGATGTACGGTACAGGCACCGCACTGAGCGACACCGCAGCCGAATTTCGTGCCGGTCAGGCCCAGTTCATCACGCAAGTACCACAGGAGAGGCATGTCTTCGTCGCCGTTGAATGACTTCTCGGCGCCGTTTACGACCAGTGTCGCCATGGTCTTCTCCTCTGTCACGATTGAAAAACATATTGATACGGTGACGCACTGACCACCTCAGCCCGTAGGCTACTCCACAGCCTGATTTACAAGACGCCCCCAGCAGCGCTGATCGTACTCAGTGGCTTGCTGTGCTGCGAGAGCTTGCAGGAGCAAAGTAGGGCAAGCTGGGCGTTCGACGAGCCTACTGAGCCGGCCCGAGCTCCCGCCGGGCCTCTTCGACGGCAGCGGAGCATCCCGAGGCATTACCCTCGCGATCGAGAGCCTGTGCCCGACCGAGAGCCGCTCGTGCCTTGATAGCATTGTCTCCCCCGGCAAGCGGCGTCGCCGCAGCGGTCGCTCCGACATCGTGTTCCGGGAGCTTCTGTACCGATGTACCAGCTGGCGTTGGCTGCTTGTCGGCCTGCATGGCTTGAGACTCACGAGAAGCCGCAACAGCCTGCCCACCAGAGGACAGGGCTGCGCTTTTCGACACAGCTTCGCCGATCCGGGGTTCCAATGCGCGGATCGCATCACCACAGGGCGACGCCAGCACTGGCCCAGCGCTAAGAAAGCCGCAAGTTATAACGGCAGTTAAGCTGAGCTTTTTCATGGTCTCTGTCCATCTGATCATCATGAGAACTCTAGTAAACCGTAAACAGTTGCGACAGCTGACCTGTTTGGAGTGGGAGGTCCCATCCTGATTGTCTGACAAAAGATTTCCGGCGAGTTAGCGACATTGGGCTACGAAGCCGGCTGGCGACCAGCATCTGACTACATGGAGCAAAACGGCTCAAAGGGCAGATGCCGGGATGCCTTTGACATCACTGGTGAGCGCTCTGGGACTCGATCCTAGGACCCTCTGACCAAAAGTCAGAGGGCCTCACGACCATTTTCCATCGAGCGCAAGAGTACCTACGATGTAATTTTGTAACGAACTCGCTGGGGCGCTCGTTGCTGCCGAACACCCATCATCCCTCCCCTGCTTTAGAAGTGGAAGAACCCTGATCGTAGGAAAGATGGACTGCTCTAAGGCCAGCGTATCTTGGCACTCTCCGCTCACCGGGATCGTGGCGTCACTGTTTTGCGCTCAACCGACGTGACGGACACTGTTTGCACCTCTCCCCGCCTGAAGATGCGAAGCTCAACACGACAGTCGATCCGCTGACCATTGAGCAGCCGCACGACATCATCAACGCCCCCGAACAGGTCCCCATCCAAGCGCGAGGCTAACATAGCCCAACTATCGTCCACACCTGGCGCGACACCAAAGCAGCCAGACGCTTGCTGAAGCGTCTATTGAAGAAGCAGGGCTACCCACCGCGGTGGACGATCACGGACAAGCGGGTCTCCTACGCTGCCGCCCGACGGCAGATTATGCCAATGGTCGAGCACCGGTCGCACAAGGGATTCAACAATCGCGCGTAGCACTCGCATCTACACCTGCGTCAACGAGAGCGGGCGATGCAGGGTCGACCGGCGGGAGGCTTACAGAGTTTACTGCGGTGTTCTCCGCCGTCCGGAACCTCTTTGTACCACCCCCTCTCGCCGCGCTACTCTTGCCATCCATCCTCATCGCCTCAATGCCATGGCGGAATGGAAGGCCGTGATGGGCATTACTGCTTGAACACTTATGCCGCCAACCAGGTCTTATCGCATCTAACGGCCGTGAACGTGACAAACCCTGCGAGAGCCGTGGACACGACAGCGCGGAACTGGATCACTCGCAAGCTCATGCAGTACCTCCGCTTCCTGGGCGCATCTTGTCGAAGTCGGCTCAGGATTTACTCTGCGCAAGACGCCAAGGCTGAAGGAGGTCTGGATCGGGCTCGGGCGGCGCACCCCTGCCGTTCGCCGCCGTGCCGATGCCAACGAAGCATAGAAGCTCCTCGTTGCCCGCGAGGCCAAAGGCGCTGTGCATCGCCCGGGTGGTGAGCCTGCGGCCGCTCACTGCCATCGCACCGAACCCCAGGAGGTCGGCCCCGAGCAGAACGTAGCCGAGGGCCGCCCCTGCCGATGCATGCTGCTCGATCTCCGGCACCGTATTGCTCTCCTGCACCCGTGAGATCACGGCCAGAAGGACAGGCGCATGGTGTGCCTTCTCACGGGCCCGTTTGAGCTTCTCACCCGGGATGGCCGGATCGAGTTCGCGCTCGGCGGCCTCAAACACATCCGCCAAGGATTCGCGCATATCCGGCGCGATGACCAGGAAACGGAAGGGCTTCAGATGGAGATGGTCCGGCGCCCGGGAGGCTGCCCGCACCAGCATGCGAATTTCGTCGTCCGTCGGCCCGGGCGCCGTCAGGTGCCGCGGCGGGGTCGACCGTCGGGTCGACACGCGTCGTAAGAGTGCGATCCCGTCCCCTCTCCCGACCCTGACTTCCACGTCCAGGTCTGATCCGGCGGGTTTCGACATGCCTTGCCTCCTGCATCACCCGAGCGGCACCGGAAAGCACTTCAGCCCCCGGTCATGCTCATGTGCCGGCCGACCGCCGGACGCCTGTGTTGACGATCAATGATGAAGTCGTGTCCTTTCGGCTTGCGGCTGATGGCCTCCGCGATGGCTTGTTCCAGACGCTCGTTTCCATCCGAGACCCGCACCGGCGCCCGCAGGTCGGCGGCATCCTCCTGCCCCAAGCACATGAAGAGCTGGCCCGTGCAGGTCAGGCGCACCCGGTTGCAGCTTTCGCAGAAATTGTGGGTCATGGGCGTAATGAAGCCGAGCCGTCCGCCGGTCTCCCTCACCCGTACATAGCGCGCCGGGCCTCCGGTGCGGTCGTCGAGGTCCTCCAGGGTATAGCGGGCGGCAAGCCGGGCGCGAACCAGGGAGAGGGGCAGGAACTGGTCGATGCGCTGCCCGTCGATCTCACCCAGAGGCATCACCTCGATGAGGGTCAGGTCCATGCCGCGCCCGTGCGCCCAGGTGAGCAGGGTCTCGATCTCGTCCTCGTTGACGCCCTTGAGCGCCACGGCGTTGATCTTGACCTTGAGGCCTGCTGCCTGCGCTGCATCGAGCCCGTGCAGCACCTTGGTCAGGTCGCCCCAGCGGGTGATGCGGCGGAACTTGTCCGGGTCGAGGGTATCGATGGACACGTTGATGCGCCTCACGCCGCAGGCGGCGAGTTCCGCGGCATGGCGGGCAAGCTGGGAGCCGTTGGTGGTGACGGTGAGCTCGTCGAGGGCGCCGGAATCCAGATGGCGGGACAGGGAGCCGAAGAGCTTCATGATGTCCCGCCGCACCAGGGGCTCGCCCCCGGTAATGCGCAGCTTGCGCACGCCATGCCCAACGAAGACAGAGCCGATGCGGTCGAGTTCCTCCAGGGTGAGGAGATCGCGCTTGGGCAGGAAGGCCATGTCCTCGGACATGCAGTAGACGCAGCGGAAGTCGCAGCGGTCCGTCACCGAGACGCGCAGATAGGTGATCGCCCGGCCAAACGGGTCCAGGAGGGACCGGCCAGGGGCGGAATTCTCAAGATGAGCCGGAAAGGCTCCCATGGCGGAGAAGTCCTGTCGTTTTCGGGAAAGCTTGCCTTCACCCTAACGATCAAGCAGTTAGCGTCAAATCAAGAACCAGGGAAGAGGGTTCATCCTATGACATCCGAGCGCTGGCCAACGGAACTGCGGCTCGCCAAGGACAGGCGCAGCCTGCAGATCGTCTTCGATGACGGCTCAGCCTTCGCTCTCCCAGCCGAGTACCTGCGGGTTACCAGCCCCTCGGCGGAGGTTCAGGGGCACAGCCCAGCCGAGCGCCGGACCGTGCCGGGCAAGCGCGATGTGCAGATCATCGGTGTGGAGCCGGTCGGCAATTACGCGGTGAAGCTTGTCTTCGACGACATGCACGACACCGGGATCTATGGCTGGGACTATCTCCACCGGCTTGGGGTAGAGCAGGCGGAGAAGTGGCAGACTTATCTGGATGAACTCGCGGCCAAGGGACTGTCGCGGGACCGGGTGCGCTAAACGGTCACCTCTGTCATTCCGGCCCGCAAGAGCCGCTCCGGAATGACAGTGGGTGCTGAAACGCAAAATGGCCGGGACGAGCCCGGCCATGAGGCTAGATGTAACGATCCTAGCGCTGGACGATGACCCGTGCGCCGACCCTGGCGCGGCTGTAGAGATCCGTCACGTCCTCATTGGTCATGCGGATGCAGCCCGACGACACGGCCTCGCCGATGGTTTCCGGCTCGTTGGAGCCGTGAATGCGGTAGATCGTGCTGCCGATGTAGAGTGCGCGGGCGCCGAGCGGGTTATCCGGTCCACCCTTCATATAGCGCGGCAGATCGGGGCGGCGCTTCAGCATGGATGCCGGGGGACGCCAATCCGGCCATTCGCGCTTCATGGTGACGGAGTGGGTGCCTGCCCAGGTGAAGCCCGGACGGCCTACGCCGACGCCGTAGCGGATGGCCTGGCCGTTGCCGAGCACGAAATACAGGCGGCGTTCGCTTGTCGAGACGACAATGGTGCCGGGGGCATAGCGCCCGTTGAAGGAAACGATCTCGCGCTGGGTCGGCGCAGCCTGAGCCTTGAAGGCTTCCTCCGCAGGGTAGAGCGGCTGGCGGGTAAGTGGATCGATGGCCGTAAATGCCGCAGCCGGCGTCGCAAGGGCGACGAAAGAGCAGGCGAGCCCTAAGAGAGCAGCGCGAGTGCGTCCCATAATTGCCTCAGAATGAACATGTTTGATGGCGGGTGCCGTCATTGCTCAACGCAAACAGTCCCGCTTGGGATCCAAGGCTTACCAGGATTTTGCTATAAAATCCTAGTCTGTTTCTGCCTTATTCTGGCCACGTCGTAAGCAAGCCGTTAAAGCCAAGGTGCCACAATTGACGGGCCAAAATAGTTCGGGCATGTCGCGCTTCTTTGGCTTGACGCCGGGGGTTCCGGGCCAGTAGAAGGCCCTTGTCAGGGCGCGTAGCTCAGCGGGAGAGCATTCGCTTCACACGCGAAGGGTCACAGGTTCAATCCCTGTCGCGCCCACCATTTTCCTCCTGACAGACAAGCTTCACAATTGCGTGCTGGTATCGCCGGCGCGGCCGTTGCCGCGCGTCAGGCTGCCAGCGGCCGCAGAAGTGCCTGAACGGCAGTGAACAGCTCGTCGAAGTGATCGATAACCGCATCCGGGTTCAGGCTCTGAACGGGAACATCCGTGTAGCCGAAGGGAACTGCGACAACCGGGATGCCTGCGTTCTGGGCCGTCACGATATCCGTCCGGGAATCCCCGATCATCACCGCACGAGCGGGATTTCCGCCAGCCCGCTCGATGGTCAGTGTAAGGTGGCGCGGGTCCGGCTTGAAGTAGGCAAAGGTGTCGCGGCCGCAATTGGCCGCGAAGCGGTGGCCGACGCCGAGTTCCTTCAGCAGCTTGACCGAATGCTCCTCAACCTTGTTCGTGCACACGGCCAGGATGAAGCCTGCCTCCTCCAGCCGGTCGAGGGCTTCTGCCACGCCCGGGTAAAGCCTTGTCCGCAGGCAGATATTCTCCCCGTAGTGAACCATGAACTGGCGGAAAAGCTCATCGAGGTGGGCTGGCGTCAGCTCCTTGCCGGCGGCCTCGAAGCCCCGTTCGATAAGGGCTCTGGCGCCGGCGCCGATCATGTCGCGAGCCTTCTCCACCGGCAGGGGAGAAAGTCCCTCCCGCTCGAGGATCACGTTCAAGGTCCCGACGAGATCGCCGGCCGTGTCTGCAAGGGTCCCGTCGAGATCGAAGACGGCGATGGGCGAGACGATGTGCGGGGTATCAATGGCCATGAAGGTCGGCTACCTGCTGGAGGCAAGGGAATCAAGCTTTGGGATGATATGGTCTTAAGGTTGATTCGTTCTTACCGGATGGAGTGTTGAATGCGGCCCTTTGGTTCCGCGGCGTTGATTTTTGCAGCCCTGGCAGTGGTAGGCCTTGGAGGCCCCGCCTTGGCTGCATCCTATGATTTCGTGCCCGCCCCCCAGACTGACCTGAACCGTATTTATAGGATCGATCGGATCACCGGCGAGGTGAGCTCCTGCCAGTATGGTCTACAGGAAGGCACAATTGGGGTGACGCTGTGCTTCAGCGCAGGCGAGGGCGCCGGAGCCCAGACGCCTGGCGAATATGGTCTCGTTGCATCCCGCCACGAGCGGGAGGGCGGCGTCTTCCGGGTGAACTTCCGGACCGGCCAGATGAGCATCTGCTACGTGTTCGACGAGCGCGTGGTATGCACGCCTCAGACCACTCCGTCGCCTGCGGCCTCGACTGCAGCGCCTCCGGCTGCAACGCCGAGCGTCAGCCCGGGCACGGGAGCCTCGCCACAGCGTCCTTGAGGAATCTTGCGGGGCAGCACGGCGTGATCCAACCATGAAACGTTCTTTCTTCCAGGCGGTCTGCCATGCTAGAGGCGGGCCGGCCGCCCCTCGCAAGCGAGAGCCGGCAATCAATTAGAGGTCCCTATTGAGCGACAATCTCAAGCGCGCTGCGGCCGAGCGGGCTGCCGAGCTGGTAACCCACGGCATGAGGCTCGGTCTCGGCACCGGCTCAACCGCCGCACATTTCGTGGCGGCCATCGGCGAGCGCGTTCGCGGCGGGCTCAAGGTGGTGGGCGTTCCCACCTCCGAGGCGACCCGCGATCAGGCGCAGCGCGAGGGCATTCCCCTGTCGACCCTCGACGAGACGCCGGACCTCGACTTGACCGTGGACGGCGCCGACGAGCTCGACGACGACCTGCGCCTCATCAAAGGCGGCGGTGGCGCGCTCCTGCGAGAGAAGATCGTGGCCTCGGCCAGCCGGCGCATGATCGTGATTGCCGACAGCTCCAAGCACGTGGCGAAGCTCGGGCGGTTCCCGCTGCCGATCGAGGTGGTGCCCTTCGGGCTCACGGCGATTGAGAGGGGGATCGTCAGGCTGCTGGACAGCCTGGGAGCAGCCGGCGAGCTGCGCCTTCGGCGCGCCGCCGACGGTGCGCCTTACGTGACGGATGGCGGTCATTTCATTTTCGATGCGCATCTCGGGCGCATCGACAAGCCGAACGTGCTTGCCTCGACGCTGAACAACATTCCCGGTGTCGTCGAGCACGGTCTTTTCCTTGGCCTTGCCACCGGCGCGATCCTCGCAAGCGGTGACGGGCTTGTCGAACTCGGTCAGCTCTGACCCTTCACTTCATGATTGGAGCCCCTTCTATGATCCGCATCTCCCGCCTTGCCGCGACCTCCGTCGCGCTGTTCATGCTGGCCAGCCCGGTTTTCGCGCAGGCGCAACCCAGCGCCAGTCACCTCGCCTTGGCCCGTGAAGTCGCAGTCAGCTCCGGCATGACACGCTCCTTCGATGTCATGGTCGAGCCGTTCCTGGATCAGCTGCAGCAGATGAATGTGACCCGTCCGGAGATCAAGCAGGACCTGCAGCAGGTGGTCACGCAGCTTCGGCCGGAGCTCGAGCAGCAGAAGCAGAAGATGGTCGAGAATGCCGCTCGCGCCTTCGCGACCCGCTTGTCCGAGGCCGAGCTGAGGGACGTTGCCGCCTTCTACAAGTCCCCGGCCGGCGTGAAATACGTGCAGACCCAACCCGGTGTCCTCGACGACGTCGTGAGGGATCTCGCGGTCTGGACCCAGCAGACCGGGCAGTTCGTCATGACCCGTGCCCGTGAGGAAATGGGCAAGCGCGGCCACCAGCTGCAATAAGGCGGGCGCGAGCTACAAAAAGTGAATGAAAAAGGCCCGGCTTTGCTGGGCCCTTTTTCGGACGATCAGTCCTCAACGGCTTTGAAACGCCCCATGCCCTTGAGCACGAAGGGCAGCACCAGAGCGATCAAAGCGATGACGAGGAGCGTTGCCGAGATTGGGCTCTGCAGCAGGACCATCGGGTCGCCGAGGCTGATCGAAAGCGCCCGCCGCAGCTGGCTTTCGGCGATCGGACCCAGGATGAGGCCGACCACCACCGGGGCGATCGGGAAGTCGAAGCGCCGCATCAGGAAGCCGAGCACGCCAAAGACCGTCAGCATGACGAGCTCCACCGGCGACGGATTGGCCGCAATCGTGCCCATGGTGGCGAAGACTAGGATGCCCGCATAGAGCCACGGCTGGGGAATCGCCAGCAGGCGGACCCACAGGCCCACCAGCGGCAGGTTCAGCACCAGCAGCATGCCGTTGGCGATGAACAGGCTCGCAATCAGGCCCCAGACAAGATCCGGCCGTTCCGCAAAGAGCAGGGGGCCAGGGTTTAGGCCGTATTGCTGAAACCCTGCCAGCAGCATGGCGGCCGTGGCGGAAGTGGGAAGACCGAGTGTCAGCAGGGGCACGAGCGTGCCTGCCGCCGCCGCGTTGTTGGCGGCCTCGGGACCAGCTACGCCTTCGATGGCGCCTTTACCGAACTGGTCGGGGTATTTGGTCAGGCGCTTCTCTGTGGAGTAGGACAAAAAGGTCGGAATCTCCGCACCGCCGGCCGGCAGCGCGCCAATCGGGAAGCCGAAGGCCGTTCCCCGCAGCCAGGGCTTCCAGGACCGCTTCCAGTCCTCCCTCGTCATCCAGAGCGAACCGCGCACGGCTTCGAGCTTCTCCTCGTGAACGTGGCGGCGGGAAGCGACGTAGAGAGCCTCGCCTACGGCGAAGAGCCCGACGGCCAAGGTCGTGACCTCGATGTTGTCGTAAAGCTCCGGCACCCCAAAGCTCAGGCGGGACTGGCCGGACAGAATGTCGATGCCGACGAGCCCGAGCGTCAGGCCGATGAATAGGCTGGTAAGGCCCCGGACGGGGGAATCGCCGAAGGTGGCCGAGACGGTGACGAACGCCACGACCATCAGGGCGAAATAATCCTCAGGACCGAAGCTCACGGCGATGTCGACGAGATAGGGCGACAGGAGAGTGAGCCCGAGGGTAGCGATGGTGCCCGCCACAAAGGAGCCGATGGCCGAAGTCGCGAGGGCAGGGCCGCCGCGACCTGCCTTCGCCATCAGGTTGCCTTCCAGCGCGGTGGCCATGGAGGCGCTCTCGCCGGGCGTGTTGATCAAGATTGCGGTAGTTGATCCGCCATACATGCCGCCGTAGTAGATGCCCGCGAACATGATGATGGAGCCCGCCGGATCGAGCTTGAAGGTGATCGGCAGGAGCAGCGCCACGGTGAGCGCCGGGCCGATGCCCGGCAGAACGCCGACTGCGGTGCCGAGAAGCACGCCGATGAGGGCGAAGAGCAGGTTCATCGGCTGGATAGCGACGGACAGGCCGCTCGCGAGCGAAACGAAGGCTTCCATGGCAGGCCTCAGAGCAGGCGTTCGAGCGGCCCAGCGGGCAGGGCCAGGGTCAAGAGCTTTGCAAAGAGCAGGTAGATGAGCACGGCCAGCACAGCTCCGATCACCAGATCCGTGACGAAGGCCCTGCGCCCGAAGGCGGTGGAGGTCGCAGCAAACAGAAGGGCGGTGCCGATCATGAAGCCCAGGCCGAGCCCGATGAGAACGATCAGGCTGGCGAGCCCACCGAGGATCAGGGCAATCGGCTTCCAATCGAGGCTATCGCGCGCCGGGAGGTTTCCCTGGAAGGCGCCGATGCCGTTGC
>JALYFY010000163.1 GCA_030777385.1 Pseudomonadota bacterium
CGCCCGGACTGCGGCAAACCCGGGAGGTCCCGCAGGGAACGACGCCGAAGCCTGGCTCACGCCCGAGGGCATTTCGGTCAAGCCGCACTACGGGCCCGAGGACCGCGAGGGCCTTGATTTCCTCGACACCTATCCGGGCCTGCCGCCTTACCTGCGCGGCCCCTATCCGACCATGTACGTGAACCAGCCGTGGACCGTGCGCCAGTACGCCGGCTTCTCCACGGCGGAAGATTCCAACGCGTTCTACCGCCGCAACCTGGCGGCAGGCCAGAAGGGCCTTTCCGTCGCCTTCGATCTCGCCACTCATCGCGGCTACGATTCCGATCACCCCCGCGTCTCGGGCGATGTGGGCATGGCGGGCGTTGCCATCGATTCCATCTACGACATGCGCACCCTGTTTGCCGGCATCCCGCTCGACCAGATGAGCGTGTCGATGACCATGAACGGCGCGGTGCTGCCGATCCTGGCGCTCTACATCGTGGCAGCTGAAGAACAGGGCGTTCCCGCCGCCAAATTGTCGGGCACGATCCAGAACGACATCCTCAAAGAGTTCATGGTGCGCAACACCTACATCTACCCGCCCAAGGGGTCGATGCGCATCATCTCGGACATCTTCGCCTACACCTCCGCGAACATGCCGAAGTTCAACTCCATCTCGATCTCCGGCTACCACATGCAGGAGGCGGGAGCGACGCAGGACCTGGAACTTGCCTATACGCTCGCCGACGGCGTGGAGTACATCCGCGCCGGCATTGCAGCAGGGCTCACCATCGACCAGTTCGCGCCGCGCCTATCCTTCTTCTGGGCGGTGGGCATGAACTTCTTCATGGAAGTGGCCAAGATGCGCGCCGCGCGCCTCCTGTGGGCAAAGCTCGTGAAGGGCTTCGATCCGCAGAGCGACAAGTCGCTGGCGCTTCGCACCCACTCGCAGACCTCGGGCTGGTCTCTCACCGCGCAGGACGTGTTCAACAACGTCACCCGCACCTGCATCGAGGCGATGGCGGCAACCCAAGGGCACACGCAGTCCCTGCACACAAATGCCCTCGACGAGGCGCTGGCCCTGCCCACGGATTTCTCGGCGCGTATCGCCCGCAACACCCAGCTCTTCCTGCAGCAGGAGAGCGGCACCACCCGCATCATCGACCCGTGGGGCGGCTCCTACTACGTGGAGCGCCTCACCCACGAGCTGGCCAGCAAGGCCTGGAACCACATTCAGGAGGTCGAGGGGCTGGGCGGCATGGCGAAGGCCATCGAGGCGGGCATCCCGAAGCTGAAGATCGAAGAGGCCGCTGCCCGCACGCAGGCACGCATCGACTCGGGCCACCAGAAGATCGTGGGCGTGAACTGCTTCAAGTCCACCGACGAGGCGTCCATCGACATCCTGAAGGTGGACAACGCCGCCGTACGCGCCAGCCAGATCGAGAAGCTGCGCCAGCTCAAGGCCGAGCGCAGCCAGGCAGACGTTGATGCGGCCCTGAATGCCCTTTCGCAGGGAGCGGCAGGCCAGGGCAACCTGCTCGATCTTGCGGTCAAAGCCGCCCGCGCCAAAGCAACGGTCGGCGAAATTTCCGACGCGCTCGAAAAGGTGTGGGGGCGGCACCGGGCTGAGATCAAGGCGATTTCCGGCGTTTACAAACGGGAGGTCGGCATGGCGTCGCCAGCCGTCGAGCAGATCCGCCAACTGGTGGAAGACTTCGAGCACAACGACGGGCGCCGCCCGCGCATCCTGGTGGCCAAGATGGGCCAGGACGGGCATGACCGGGGCCAGAAAGTGATCGCCTCAGCTTTTGCCGATCTCGGCTTCGATGTGGATATCGGCCCGCTCTTCGCGACGCCTGCGGAAGCAGCCCGCCAAGCCATCGAGAACGACGTGCACATCATCGGCGTATCGTCGCTGGCGGCCGGCCACCTGACCCTGGTGCCGGAGCTGAAGAGCGAACTCGCCGAGTATGGCCGCGAGGACATCATGATCGTGGTGGGCGGCGTGATCCCGCAGCAGGATTTCGAGGCGCTCTACAAGGCAGGAGCCTCCGCGATCTTCCCGCCCGGCACGGTGATCGCCGATGCGGCCGTGAACCTGATCGGAGATCTCAACCGCAGGCTCGGCTACGAGCCGAGGCAGGCGGCGGAGTAGCAAAAGCCTTTCGGGCATATTGTCGCTCCACCCAATATAGAAAAGCTTGAGAGACGAGTTCTGAATTACACCTCGCTATGCATAAGCGGATTGCAAGAAATACTTGCCTTGCAGTTACGTCAGGATGTTGCACATAGCGGGGGGCTTCTATGTCTGTCAGTCTCGAAGGGTATTCTCTCAGCTTTTCCCAGGAGTTCACGGGCAGCTACCTCGATACCTCTGTCTGGGGAACGAAGTATTGGTGGGGTGGGCGCACGCTCGCAAGCAATGGCGAACTGCAGTACTTCGCCGACCGCTCAACCCCGATCATTCAGCAGAACCCTGCGTTGGATCCGTTCAGCATCGCGCCGGATCCCAGCGAGGCTGGCGACGGCATCCTGACCATTACGGCCCGCCCCTCTCCGGACACCAGGCTGACCGACGGCCTGCCCTATATCTCGGGTCTTATCAACACCCACGGCACCTTCTCCCAGACCTATGGCTACTTCGAGATTTCGGCTCAGGTGCCGTCAGGACAGGGGCTGTGGCCCGCCTTCTGGCTGCTGCCGCAAAGCGGCAACTGGCCGCCGGAAATCGACGTGCTGGAGCTCCTCGGCCACGACCCGAAAACCTATTACGTCGGATCGCATTGGAAGGACGCCACGGGCCAGCACGCCTTCCACACGAAAGGCGTCTCGAAGGGGATCGATCTCTCGCAGGGCTTTCACAGCTACGGCACGATGTGGACCGCGACTTCGATCACGTTCTACCTCGACGGGACCGAGGTCTATTCCATGCCGACTCCCGCTGGAATGAACGAGCCGATGTATCTGCTCGCCGGTCTGGCGGTTGGCGGCAACTGGCCCGGAGCGCCCGATGAGACAACCGAGTTTCCGGCCGAGTTCCAGATCGACTACATCCGCGCCTATGCGCCCACTTTCACGCCGACGGTCTCAGGCGATGGAGGCAGCAACACCCTTATCGGGGATAGGGTGTCGACAGCCCTCAACGACATCATCTTTGCTTATGCGGGGGACGACAGCCTCGAAGGCATCAAGGGCAACGACATCCTGGCTGGCGGCCAAGGCAAGGACTTCTTCATCTACCGGCGGGGTCCGACCGGGCATGACGTCATTCTCGATTTCGATCCTGCAAGCGGCGACGCCGTGCATGTATCGAAAACCATTCTCGGGCAGAAGAACTTTTCCGGCCTCTACCGCATGATCAAGGACAGTTCCGGCGATGCGGTTCTCAAGCTCGCCGACGGCGGCTCCATCACCTTCGACGGCGTCAGCAAGGCTCAGCTCAAATTTGACGACTTCCTCATCGTCTGACGCATGATCGCGTCGAGTGGGCGCCTCACTGCGCCCGTTCGATGGCCCGCTTCACCACCTGCTGCACTTCCGGGTTCGACAGGAACAGGTCGTGGTTGATGATGCCGCCGCCGAATTCGGAGGCGTCGGCGACGCGCACGCCCAAAGCTTCAAGCCGGTCGCGGTCCGCAGCCCCGGCCCGAACGATGCCGCCGGCCAGGCGGCTCGACACCGCAAGCGCCCGGTCGTTGGTGGAGCTGATGACGGTGATCTTCTTCGCGTCCGGACCAAGCCGCTCCAGGCCGCG
>JALYFY010000164.1 GCA_030777385.1 Pseudomonadota bacterium
ACCGGGTGGCCACCGCCGTGAGGCTGACCCCGTGCTTGCGCCCGATCTCCCGCAAGGTGCCGAGCAGGTTCTGGAATAAGGACCAGCCGCCGAAATCGTCGATGATGAGCTTGTACTTGACCAGCGAGCGATTGGCGAAGGGCTCCTGCGGCTCCGGGGCGCCGAGCCATCGCTCCGAAAGAAAGCCGCCCGCTACCGTCCCATAGCACAGAAGCTTCATGTCGCGCTCCTGGCACAGCGCAACAAGGCCGTTCTCCGGCCTCTGATCGAGAAGCGAGTACTGGACCTGCATCGACACAAGCGGCACCCCGGAATCGAGCAAGGCTCGCGTATGGGGCGTATCGAAGTTGGTGCCGCCGATCTGGTGGATCTTTCCCTCGTCCTGGAGTTCCTTGAGGATGAGCGCGGTCTCGACGGCGCCAGGTACCGCATAGTTCCACCAGTGGAACTGCACCAGATCGAGACGCTCAATCCTGAGCCGCCGGAGCGAGCGGTCGATGATCTCTCGCACGTAAGCACGGTCGACGCGGAGGAGGGCATCCCAGTCCGGCACGAACTTTGTGTGCACCTTAAAGTTCTTCAGCGCCTCGGAGCCGCGCTCGGCGAGCATGCGATCGCGAAAACTCCCGATCATTTCTTCGACGCCGGTGTAGATGTCGGCACAGTCGAAGGTCGTGACCCCCGCATCCACGAACGCAGCCATGTCGGCGATCGCCCGCTCGGCCTCAATGGCACCATGCCCGCCGGCGAGCTGCCAGCCGCCGCGCAGCATGCGAGAGATGCGGTAGCCCGGGGCGAGCTCAATGGTTTCGACGGTCATGTCAGGCCTTCATTGGGCAAAGGGACCGCCGTCACCTCCGCGTGGCGGAACACGCGCTTCGCCATCCGGCTGATCCGAAGCCTGCTCGGACAATTGGGATCTGGGCAGGCGACCTCGGCGTCGGTGGACATCCAGTCGTTCGGATCAGTGGCGCGTTGCTTCGCAGGGAGGAGCGGCAAGAGCGCAGCGAGCGAATAGATCGAGAATCCCTGGCCCGGAGGGAGGTGAAGCATCTCCCCTTTGAGCTCAAAGTAGTCACCGGGCTTGGCGCCACAATACAGCGTGGCGCCCTCTGGGGCGACGACCTCTACCCTCAGGTCGTAGAGTTCGAAGGAATCATCTGCCACGGGACAACGTCCATTGCCTGTTGCACGTGCCCATTCTCATGACGCAAAATCGCCGCCCTCGCAACATGGCCCAATAGGGGACTCCGTTCCACTCATGCTGACAGCCCAGTCGATCACCAAGACCTTCGGCGGCAATCGTGCCGTCGATGAGGTGTCCTTCACGATCAAGAAGGGCACGATCACGGGTCTCATCGGGCCAAATGGGGCAGGCAAGACAACTCTCTTCAACTGTCTGGCGGGCCTGTTCCCGCCGACTTCCGGATCTCTCAGTCTTGAGGGAGAGCGGATCGACGGGCTTTCGCCGGATCGGATCTTCGCTAAAGGACTCGCCCGGACGTTTCAGATCCCTAGGCCATTTCCAGAGATGACGGTTCTGGAGAATGTTATGGTGTCGCCATTGCACCAGCGGGGCGAGCGGTTCTGGGCCAATTGGCTCACGCCGGGCCGGGTGGCCGCTGAGGAACTGACGCTAGCGGCAGCAGCCCGGCACTGGATCGACTTTGTCGGCCTGTCCCATCTCGCTGATCAACCGGCCCGCGTCCTGTCCGGTGGGCAGCGTAAACTCTTGGAGCTCGCCCGCGTTCTCGTGGCCAAGCCGCGCTTGATCCTGCTCGACGAGCCGGGAGCTGGGGTCAACCCCGTGCTGTTGGACGCGATCGTCGATCGGATCGTGAGGCTCAACCGACAGGGTGTCACATTCCTGGTCATCGAGCACAACATGGATCTGGTGATGAACCTGTGCAGTCCCATCATGGTGATGGCACAGGGGCGCCTTTTGATGACCGGAACCGCCCAAGAGGTCCGTGACGATCCGAGGGTGGTCGAGGCCTATCTCGGCGGAGCCCCGGCGTGACGGCTCTGCGGGTCGAGACGCTGGAGGCCGGCTACGAGCCGGGGCTCCCGATCGTGCGGGGCGCGTCACTGTCGGTCGAATCCAACGAGATTGTTGCTGTCCTCGGACCGAATGGAGCCGGAAAGTCGACGCTGATCAAGGCGATCGCCGGGCTCGTACCGATCTCTGCAGGAAGGGTTCTCCTGCACGATCGCGAGATTACCGGACGCGCGGCTCATCGATTGCCGCACGAAGGCCTTGGATTCGTGCCACAGACCGAGAACGTGTTCGTGAACCTGTCAATCGACGACAATCTCGATCTCGCTGCCTCAATCCTGAAGGTACCGAAAAAGCGGCGGCTCGGCGAACTCTATGCCCTGTTCCCCGACCTTGCGCGTCAGCGACATCTCCTGGCAGGTCGTCTCTCAGGCGGCCAGCGCCAGATGCTCGCTGTTGCTCGGGCGCTGGTCGGCGAGCCGAAGGTCTTGATGCTGGATGAGCCTTCGGCAGGTCT
>JALYFY010000165.1 GCA_030777385.1 Pseudomonadota bacterium
CCGCCCTGACCCTGCAGCCGGTGATCGGCGAAGCCCTCGGCCTGATGCAGCAAACCGAGGGCTGCCGGCTTGCGCGAATGTCGGGGTCTGGGGCGACGGTGTTCGGTTTGTACAGCGATTGTGAAACGGCCGCCGAGGCGGCAAAGCGGATCCGGCGCGAGCGGCCGCATTGGTGGGTCAAGGCGACGAGCCTGCGGTAATCCACTCGCCCCGTCATCTTCGGCGCACGCAGTGCGGGAAGGGGATCCTTAGGTAGTGCTTGATCGTGGATTCCCTTCCCCTCCGCTTCGCTCCGGCCGGGAATGACACCGAGGGTAGTGCTGCAAGGTTAGCGCCACACTGTCATCCCCGGCGAGCGTCAGCGAGGGAAGGGGATCCTCTCACACGCACGCCGCTGATGGATGCCCTTCGCCTGCAATGGCTGTGCCATCTCCGGCCGGGAATGACAGGGATGTCTGCACTGCCTCTGATCCTCCCCGTAAGCGGGAAGGGAAGGGCGCAGCCGCTTACCAAGCCGGGATGATGGCGCCCTTGAAGCGCTCTTCCAGGAACTTCGCGACCTCCGGCGATTGGTAGGACTCCACGAAGGTCTTGATCTCCGGGCGATTGTCGCCCTGGCGGGCGGCGACGAAGTTGGCGTAAGGGTTGCCCTCACGCTTTTCGACCGTGATCGTGTCCTTGCGGATGTCGAGGCCCGCATTGAGCGCGTGGTCGGTGTTGATCACGGCAGCATCCAGGTCGGGCAGGGCGCGGGGCAGCTGTGCCGCGTCGAGTTCGGAGAACTTGAGGCCCTTGGGGTTCTCGGCGATGTCGAGAAGGCTCGGCGACAGGCCCCGGCCTTCCTTGATCTTGATCACGCCCTCAGCCGCAAGAAGGTTGAGCGCGCGGCCGCCGTTGCTCGGATCGTTCGGAACGCCGATTTTGGCGCCCTTCGGTAGATCGGCGACGGCTTTCACCTTGGTCGAATAAAGCCCGATGGGCTGCACGAAGGTGAAGCCGACGGGAGCGATCTTATAGCCGCGCGCTGCGATCTGCGCATCGAGATAAGGCTTGTGCTGGAAGGCATTGGCGTCCAGGTCCTTGCGCTCCAGCGCTTCGTTGACGAGGGCGTAGTCGGAGAACGGCACCAGCTCCACGTTCAGGCCCTTGGCGGCTGCCACCTTCTTGACGACCTGCGCCACCTCTTCCTCGGCGCCGGACATGACGCCGACCTTGATGCTTTTCTGCTGGGCCTCGACAGGCAGGGCTGCGGACAGTGCGGCGCCAAGCGCAACGGTGGCGGCCAGGAGGGTGCGACGGGTGAATAAGGACATAGGGGGCTCTTTCGGACAAAGTTCGTTGCGGCTTCACAAGGAGCCGATCAGGATGTTCGAGCGGGGCTGGGGATTTCAGGCCGTGATGCGACGATGCCTGCTACAGGGTGCAGGCCAGTGCTTAGGGTAAAGTACCGATAAAGGGCATATGCGCATCATGACGCGTCGATCCTCGTGAACCACGAGGCGGAGTTCGCCCGTGGCGCTTTAGCCTTTGATGACGCGGGGCAAGCTGCTCGTCTCAAATCGCCGCGGTCCAAAGCGAACCAGGCCGCTTCGGACGAGAGGATTTCTAGCTGAAATGGATTTTACGTCAACCAAAATGTTCTTTATAAAGAACATCACTGGAATTGATGGGGCTCAGTACGCCCTGGCGATGCAGAAATCGACGGTGTCGAGAAGAGCCTGCTTCATGGGGCCGCTGGGGAAGAGGGCCAGCGCATCGCGGGCCATGGCGCCGTAATGGCGGGCCCGCTCGACCGTGTCCTCCAAGGCCCGATGACGGCGCATGATGGTGACGGCCTGCTCGAGGTCGGCATCCTCGATGTCGCCCTGCTCGAGAACCCGTTTCCAGAAAATCCGCTCCTGGTCCGTGCCGCGGCGGAACGAGAGAACGACCGGTAGGGTGATTTTTCCCTCGCGGAAATCGTCGCCTACATTCTTGCCCAGGGTCGCAGCCTTGCCGCCGTAGTCGAGGGCATCGTCCACGAGCTGGAAGGCGATGCCGAGATTCATGCCGTAGGAACGGCAGGCGGCCTGCTCGGCCTTGGGGCGGTTACCGATGACGGGGCCGACCTCGCAGGCGGCGGCAAAGAGCTCCGCCGTCTTGCCGCGGATGACGGCCAGGTACTCGTCCTCCGTGGTCTCGGTG
>JALYFY010000166.1 GCA_030777385.1 Pseudomonadota bacterium
CGGCCCTGGCCGAGCCAGACACGGTGGATCGGCGGCCCGTAGCGCAGGTAGCGGATGTCGAGTTCGCCCAAGAGTTCGAAATCTCTCCGCCAGTGCGTGTAGTGACCGCATTTCTCCATTTCGTCGATGCGGACGGTGCCGTTCTTAATCTTTGGATAGCTGTTCTCGATGCCGGTCGCGAACATGAACCAGGGCGCTGCCATCTCGGACCTCCAAGCAGGGCCCATCAGGCGCCCTCGGGCAAAGCGGTCGGGCGGATTTGCCCGCCCGACGCAAGTGTAACGGCCATCTGCAGAATCATACGTTGCTTGCGAGCTGTCGAAAAGGCGCAGGGCAGATGCTGCCCGCTATCACATGGCTTACTCCGGCCAGCGCTGCCGGCCTTACGCGCGGTTTGCGTCCTCGACTGTGCGATAGAGCCGTTGCGCGACAAAGGTCCGGATCGCGCCCGTGACCTCCTGTGCCGCTTCAAGCGGGAGGAGATGACCGGCTCCTGCGATCTCGATGCGGGAGGCATCGGCCAACTGGGGCATAACATCACCTGCGATCACGGAAGGCCCGATGACTGGGTCATCGCTTCCGCCAAGAACTAGAACAGGACAGGCGACCTGTCCGGCTTGCGCCGTGATATCCTCGCGGCTGCCTTGAGCGAGCCACCAGTGCCACGCCTCGAGCGACGTCAGGAGATTGTCCGCGATGCAGGCAGCAATGTCCTCCGCCGGTAGGGAGCGCCGCGTGATCGTGCGCAGGGTCCGCTCCGCCGATTGGTGATCGCCATGGGTCGCAAGCAGGCGGTTCCGCTCGCTCTCCTCCATCGGCTCCGGGGAGGGCGGCGACGGGGCCACGAGAACGAGGCCCGCCAACCCCGGAGGGCGTATGGCGGCGCAGGCGAGCGCCAGCTTGCCGCCCATGGAATGGCCGACGAGAACGTAGCTGTCGAGGCGAAGGTCCGTGGTAAGCCCAGCGACCACCTGCGCCACCACGTTCACGCTGTAGGCGGGGAGTGGCGGCGAGCCGCCGAACCCGGGCAGGTCGACGCTCAGGCACCGGCAGGTGCTCGACAGAACCCCGGCAACGTGGGCCCATGACCGCAAAGACCCGGCAAAATAGTGGAGAAAAACCAAGGAGGGTAATCCGGCGCCTTGATCTTCGACGTGAAGGGTCGACCCGTTCATATTCTCTCCGTTAGCCGCTCGACCTGTTTTGTCCTCGCACGAGCTAGGAGCCTCCTCCCGAATTCTCTCAAAGGTGCGCCTACTTCTGGACTGGGCGCTTTGCCTGGCCGGGTTGAATGCGGATACGGCCATGACTCATCTGGTCCACCCGGCTCGTGACAGCTATCTCGGGACTACCTCGGCCCAGTTCCGAAGCCTCTTCAAGACTGCCGGCCAAATCTGCAGCGGCATCTTCCTGCCATCCCTCGGAGCGCCATGAGGTCTGTTGCTCGTCAAGATCCAGCACTCCCTCTCGATCCAGAATTCTGACAGCCTCGCCGACTTCATCGTCCGTGCAGCTCACGATGATCAAGGTGCCGCCGCGGATTACGCCCTCCACATAGGCAGCCGCGTCGGACCGTGACACGCCCGAGTCCTCAAGAAGAGGAGCCAGGTTGTGAGGGGTAGACCAGATGTCGATCCGGGTTTTTTGGATGCCAGCTTGTTCCAAGTGGCTCACGGCGGCTACTGCGTGCTGCTCGCTCTGGAACAGGGAGGTAACAGTCTTCATCATCGTCGATCTCCTGCAAGGCTGTGCGGGGTCGAACGCGGTTACTAAACACTAAGATGACAGAGTCGGACGATGGGCGCCTTCGGGAACGCTGCCGAGAGATGGGGTTCTCAAACGCAAGGCTGGACAGTGAACTGACTCAGGCTCCTAATCTGTGAATATACCACGGAGTGCCACAGTTCACCACCTGCTGATCCGCTCCTGCGGGGCAACCTGTTCCGCAGGCGTTTGCTTGCACGGTTAAGGTCAGCTTCTGGCACACCTGAGACGCTACGCCGAGGGCAGCAATCCTCACGTAACCAAACATTCCGAAAAGTGAGTGGACTTCACTGCCTGACCTGGTGCGGACCTTCGTAGACCCTCTTGAGCATCAAACATGAGTTCCAGGTGTGTGAGACCTTGTACACTCCAGAACGGCTGGTGTGCGATATCCATGTGTTGCAAAGAGAACCAATCCCAGCCCCTCCGGTGTGTGCGCCTGGAGGAGGGCGGCACCACGCACCGTGCCGTTCAGGACCGTCTCAAAGGGCCGAAGGTGCGTTCGCCAAGTCCGCGCAACCGGAAGACAGTCTGCTCGTCTGGAACACCCCTCAACGCAAAGGTACCCAGTGGCCGTGCAGCCCCGACGGGAAGAAGTGCAGCCACCTCCCGGGAGCAGACTGCCACGTGGCTTGTGCTCTTAGCGACTGTTTCCAGGCGGCTGACCAAGTTGACTGTCGGACCAACCACCGTAAAGTCCAGCCGGTCCGGGCTGCCCATGTTTCCGTAGGTCACGGAGCCAACATGCAAGCATCCGATAAAGTGCAGGTCGCCAGCTTGGTTGGCTCTCGTCAAAGCCGCCTCCAGGGCATGGAGAGCCCGGCCGACGGCCTCCGATCGTCCGCCCTCTCCAAGGGGAAAGATCGAGAGAACCCCATCGCCTGTAAACTTCAGCACATCGCCGCCCTCGGATTGGACTGCCCCAGCAACGACCTCAAGATACCGGCCTAGATGGTCCAGCAGTTGATCAGGCGGCAACTGCTCGGAGAGCGCTGTATATCCTCGCAGGTCCGTCAGAAGCACGGCTGCTTCGATCTCGATCCAGTCGCCCCGTCGAATAGCACCTGCCATAACGCGCGTGGCCGGGCCATCGCCGAGGTACGTTCGAAGTAGGCTCTCGGCCGAGCGGCGCATTGCGGCAGGCTCCAGCGCTGCGGCAAGAAAGGGGCTCAGCTCCTCAATGAATGCTGCCTCCTCCGGGCTGAAGCCCTGGATCCTGTCGGTCGTGAAGGAGGCGCCCTGGACCGAGCCGTCTCCGTAGGCAATGGGTATGGCCAAATAGTCTGTGCTGCCTGCGGTAGCCAACTCGAAAAGCACCGGGTGGTCCTGTGCGGCATCGAGGTTGCGAAGCGAGCGGCGGAATCGGGTGCGTGTCTTGACGA
>JALYFY010000167.1 GCA_030777385.1 Pseudomonadota bacterium
TCACCATGCCGATGATGCCGAAGACCATCGTGTAGCCGATGGCGATGAGGCCGTAGATCGACCCCAGAGTCAGCCCATTGATGAGCTGCTGCACAAAAATTTCCATGTCCTACCCTTGCCCCTCTGGTATGGGGTCATTCTTGGGAAACGCCGCAGCAAAGCACGATGCGCAAGCAACGCCAAGCCAGACGTAAGATGCTGGTGTCTCTAGCAAACGGATTTTCATTCGACAACTTACTGTTAAGATTCCTATTTGCGCCTGTGACCGAATAAACGGCATCGCCTGACCGAATAAGGGGCAAGTCCAATTCGAGCTGCTTCCCAAGAGGGATGTCAGAGGCCATATGCCCTTGAACGGCCTTGTACTCCGCTCGAAAGAATGGAAGAGGCTTGCCTGGATCAAGATGTTGAAGACTCAAGCTCCTCCACTGTCTGCCGCCACGGGCGCCTCCGACCTTGACGCCGTTCTCTTCCGGGAGGGCATGAGTCGCGTCGTCGGCGCAGTCCATGTGGTCACGACCGACGGCCCGTCGGGACGCGCAGGCTTCACGGCCACGGCGGTGACCCCTGTCACCGACAGCCCGGCCTCGCTTCTCGTCTGTGTCAACACGGCCTCCCGCTCGGCGCAGGCGCTTCTCGCAAACCGGACCTTCTGTGTGAACACGCTGGGTGCCGACGATCTGGCGCTCGCGGACGTTTTCGCCGGACGAACCGAGCTGCAGGGACAGGAGCGCTTCACGGTCGGGCAGTGGGAAAAGCTCGCCACGGGCGCCCCCTCTCTCACCACGAGCGTCGTCTCCTTCGACTGCCGGCTCAGCGACGCCCGCGTGGTTGCGACCCATCATGTGATCATCGGCGAGATCGTCGGCGTCCGGCTGGGCGAGCAGAAACCGGTCCTTGTCTATCAGGGTCGGCTTTATCGCGAGCTTTAGCCCCGGGGCCGAGTGCGGGCAGGCGTCCGAAGCGGCCGCTATCGAGGTACCCCACCGTAACGATATCGAAGCTTCAGCGGTCGAGCTTATATCAGCGCCTGGAGAGATGTTCCATGCGTTGGTTTTGTCCCATGTCAGTTGAGCGAGGATCCGTCGTGCTGTCCGACGCGGAGTTGGACCAGGCCAGGGAACTCGTCATCGGGATCGTAGACTTCGCACTGGCCGATCCTGGAAGATTCAAGGTTTTCCTCAAGGAGTCAGCCTTCGATCCTGAGGCTGCACAAGCTCTCACAAAGCAGCCCCTGTTCATGCTGTCGATTCTCGACACGGCAGCAAAGAACCCGGACCTTCTCGCTGCTCTTGAAAGCGAGGTCGGCATCACTCAAGCCCTTATGGAGCTGACCGAGGCAAGGCTCGCATTTCACATTGCAGCAGAGCTGAGCCGGCAGGGGGAGGGGCGCACTGGGCTTCCGGATATGGGAGGCCGGGCTCGGCAGAAGCTGCGTGAACTTTCCAGGCAGGAGAAAACCGGGGAGCTTCCGCCGGAACAAGCGACAAAGAAGGTCGTTCCGGGCAGCGGAGAGCGTTGAACGATCGAGAAGCTGCTTGGCTTGCTGCCGAAAGAAAGGGGCCAGCCTTGCCGAGGGATCAGCAAAGAGGCCCCAAGTTTGAAGGGCTGTAGGTGAACAGTGCCTCCAAAGGGTTAATTCGAAAGGAGTATGGGAGGTTGCAGGGGAATTGCTGAAATTCAGTGCAAATAAAGGAAAAAAGCCCCTCACGGTGGGGCGTGAAGGGCTTTGAGGGTCTCGAAGACCTTGGGGGCATATCGGCCTTCGTGGACAGACAATGCCGTAACGGAAAGCCGGTTCCGGGAAACAGGCGATAAATTGCGTCAATCGATGCAGTGCCTGGAACCTTCCCTCAGGAATTGCCCTTGAAGCCTACAGTGATCCTCATAAGGGCAGACCGATGTTGAAGCTTCTCAGAAACCTTTTCCTTATCCGTCAGGCATGGAAGATGGTAAGACGCCGTCGCTGATCGAGCGGACAGGCCCTTCCGCCATCCGTTCATGAACTCTATGACCTTCGCGCCGGTCCAGGCGCGAAGGGGCTCCAGCCTGTTATCTGGATGAAGCCGTCTCGGGCGGCGACCACCAGGTGTTTACGATGCCTGTGGACAAGGGTGCCGGGCCGGTAGCGATGCGGCTCCACCCAGCCTGTAGCCTCCCAAACATAGACATACCGGGAATCGACCTGGGCGAAGGCCTCGATAGAGCCGAAGGCCCGGATGGTGCGCAGCACATCCCGGACATTTCCTGTCCAATCGACCGTCCTTTGAGACTGGGTAACCCGCCGCCAGTAGGTTCCTGGCCCCTGGGGGCTAGCTTCCGTCCAGAGCTGGGGGAGGTTGTCGGCAAGGCCTGCGGCGATGTCCTTGGCGGCCATCTGACATTTGGCGAGCAGCGTGTCGTGCGTTTCCTCGTGGCTGAGGGGGAAGCGTCTCTGGGCCACGATGGCGCCTGTATCGAAGGCGGGCTCCAGGGTGTGGGCCGTCATGCCCCATTCAGGGGCTTGGTCGAGGATCGCCTGAAAAAGAGGGTAGGGGCCGCGTCCCGTCGGAAGAGGAGACGGGTGGAAGTTGATCGCATAGGGCAGATGCCGCTCCCAGCCCGTGATGAGCCAGGGATAGCCTGCCACCACCAGCGCCTCGCAGCCCATGGCCTTCAGGCCTGCAAGATCCGCTTGATTGATGCGCGTCATCTGGATCGGCAGCTTCAGGGTTCGGGCGAGGGACACCGTTACGTCGTTGAAGTCGTAGATCCCATCGCAAGGACGGCTGAAGAGCTTGACCGGCTTCCAACCCCTGCCGAGAAGCGTCTCGAAAACATCTCCCAGAAAATCGATGCCGGCGAAGGCGAAGCGCATTCCCGGTGATCTCCTTCATCCCATTGTCGTAGAGGCGGCTTGCCGGGCACTGGGCTCCCGACCACAATCAACGCAAGATCACGCCGATGTGCAAGCAGGCTGCTTGCGGGAACCGGAAACTATGCTCAAGATTTAGCCTTGAGCATAGGGCAGGGAAACCGCCTGCGCCATCTAGGCGGCCATCTGCCGATGAAACTCTTCTGGCTTGAGAGAGGGAGTTTGCATGGCATCGAAGGATTTCATCCGCCAGCTGGAAGGCTACGGGCTCACCACCGCTCAGATTCTCTACCGGATGCCGGATCACCCCACATTCCTGCAAACCTATATCTGGCAGGATTACGATCTGGCGCCCCGGTTTCCCGTCCTCATCGACTTCCTCGATTTCTGGAAGCGGGAGCTGGCCGGACCGCTGCACTCCGTGACGGTGACCCATGCGCAATTGATCCGTCCCGCCGAGTTCAAGGCCATCGAGGGTGAAATCTATATTCACTAAGGCGCTGCACTGAGAGCCTTGGCCCGGGGGCTCAACTCGGGTAGAGAGGCGCCTTGAGCGTCCTCGAACCTGCCAGGGCTCCTTGCTTTCCAACGCGCGCACCTCCCAAATTCTGCTCGCCCTTGCCTCCCAGCCAGGCGAGCGCCTGACCGTGCGCGAGATCATGGCGATCCTTCAGGACAGGGCTTTTGCGCTTCTGATCGTCCTGCTCGGAATCCCTAACTGCCTTCCCATGCCGCCGCCGATTCCGCTGGTGTGCGGTCTGCTCCTGGCGCTTGTTGCGATCCAGATCGTGTTCGGGCGGGATGCTCCCTGGCTCCCGCGGCAGCTTCTGAACCGGTCCGTTGCCCGCACCGATGTGGAGCGGGCGGTCGGGCGGGCCATGCCGGCGTTCCGCCGGCTGGAGCGGTTCTCGCGCCCGCGCATGGCCTTTCTCGATACGCCCATCGCCATGCGCCTCATGGGGCTCGTGCTCCTGGTGCTGGCTCTGGGGCTGTTGTTCGCGCCGCCTTTCGTGGGGCAGATCCCCTTAGGGCTCGCGGTCTGTCTAGTAGGCTTGGGACTCGTCGAGCGCGATGGTCTCGTGGTCCTCGGGGGCGTCGCGATCGGCTCCATCGGCCTGACCCTGAGCCTCGGCTTCGTCTACGCCGTGTTCACCGGGATCGATACGCTCATCTAGAGGGAGCCTGCGACCACCTTGAGGCGGCCGCAGGCTGGTTGCCGCTTAGTCGTTGTCTTCGTCGAATTCAGGTGCGGACTTGAGCTGCTCCGCAGGGATGTTCAGAACAATCCGCATATCGTCGCTGGAATTCCGCGCCGCCGATCCGCCGCTTGCCTGGCCGGAGCCCTGGACGGAGCCCGTCGTCGTCGCATCGGCAGCATTCATCTGAATGGCACTCATGGGAACGGCCACCGTGCGGTCGCCAATGCCTTCATCCGCCTCGATCACCAGGGCGATGACACGGCCGTTGCGATCAAGGATCACATCGTCGACCTCGCCGATTTCCTTGTTGTCAGGGCCGACCACGTCCTGATCCATCAGGTCCGAAACCAGCATGGCATCGGGACCCAGCTGCGTGATGAAGCCTGAGGCATTCTGCTGGCCGGCAGGGGCGGACTGGGCCATGGCAGCCGTGGCGAGCAGGGTCGAGCCGAGGAGCCCAGCTGCGATCAGTGTCTTTCTCATGAGATGCGATCTCCCAAATACGTTTCGGTAAGAGCGTAACGCAAAGGGATGGGCTTGGTTCTGTGGCCAAGCTCAGATGAGGCGAAGGCCTTTCAGGCTCGCGTGACCCTCGCGGCCCACGATGATGTGGTCGTGCACCGTGATCCCTAAGGGCTTTGCCACATCGATGATCTCGCGGGTCATCTTCACGTCCGCGGAGGAGGGCGTCGGGTCTCCCGACGGGTGGTTGTGCACCAGGATCAGGGCCGAGGCCGAGAGTTCGAGGGCCCGTTTGACCACTTCTCGCGGATAGACCGGCGTGTGATCGATCGTGCCCGATTGCTGCACCTCATCGGCAATGAGCGCATTGCGCTTGTCGAGGAAGAGAAGGCGGAACTGCTCCTTGTCCATGAAGGCCATGGCGGTGCGGCAATAGTCGATCACGGAGGTCCAGGAGGACAGGACCGGCCGCTTGGCTACCTCTCCCTTGGCCAGGCGGCGGGCTGACGCCTCCACGATCTTGAGATCCGTGACCACGCTCTCGCCGATCCCGTCCACCTCCGTCAGCCGAGCCGGGGCGGCGGCCAGCACCTCGGCAAAGGTGCCGAAGCGCTTCAGGAGTTCCTTGGCAATGGGCTTGACGTCCCGGCGCGGGATCGAGCGGAAGAGCACGAGCTCCAAAAGCTCGTAATCGGGCACGGCATCGCCGCCCACCTCCATGAAGCGGGCGCGCAGCCGGTCGCGATGGCCGTGATAGTGGGGAGAACCGTCGTCGCTCATGCCCGCCTGCTGCTTTTCACCAACTGAGTGCCCTGGAGAGGAGCCTTCAGCTCCCAGCCAGGGCTTCAATATTACCTTGTAGGCTTGAAGCGAGGCAGCAGGCTAGTGTCAAGCTGAGTGAAAGTTTTTAGGGCGAGCGACTTACGCGGCCAGATCAAGCCGTGGCGAACGGCTTGTCCAAGCCCTTTGGCGAGAAGGTGAAGACCTCTGCGCCCGTTTCCGTCACGGCAATCGTGTGCTCGAACTGCGCCGAGAGGGAACGGTCGCGGGTCACGGCGGTCCAGCCGTCCGCGAGCACCTTCACCTGCGGGCGCCCCAGATTGATCATGGGCTCGATGGTGAAGAACATCCCGGCCTTCAGCTCCACGTTATAGGCCGGCTCCACGTAGTGCAGGATCGTCGGCGAATCGTGGAAGACGCGGCCCAGGCCATGGCCGCAGAAGTCGCGCACCACCGAGCAGCGCTCGGCTTCTGCATAGGACTGGATCGCCGCGCCGATGTCGTTCGTGGTCGCGCCGGGTTTCACAGCCGCAATGCCGCGCAGCAGGCATTCGTAGGTGATCTCGCACAGGCGCTGGGCCCGGCGCGGGACCTCGCCCACATAGTACATCCGGCTGGAGTCGCCGTGCCACCCGTCCAGGATCAGGGTGACGTCGATGTTCATGATGTCACCGTCGCGCAGGGGCTTGTCGTTGGGGATGCCGTGGCAGACCACGTGGTTGATCGAGGTGCAGATCGTCTTCGTGTAGCCGCGGTAGTGCAGGCAGGCCGGATAGGCGCCATGGTCGCGGATGAAATCGAAGGCGAGCTTGTCCAGGAAGTCCGTCGTGACGCCGGGCTTCACATGATCGGTCAGCATGTCGAGGCATTCGGCCGTCAGGCGGCACACGCGCCGCATGGCCTCGAACTCCTCCGGTCCGTGAAGCGGGATCGCGGCGGAGCGCTTGCGTTCGACAACATCGGTATCGGTCATACTCAATCCTTAGGCTTATGCCGGGAATGTAAGGATCGCCGCGCGCGAAGCAAGCAAAGACCTCGGCTCCGCTTGCGAATGGCGTCCGAGGGTGTCATGAGCAACCCTGTTCATCCGGTTCATCGGCTTCGGATTCCTCGGTAATGAATGATTCTCGCCCCTTCGGCGACTATGCGCCTTCAGGACTCGCCCGCTGGGTGATCGACCGCACGCGCGCGCTTCCCGAGGGATGGGCCGGCCGCCGGGTCGCCCTGATCCTGCGCCGCCTGGCGATGAGGACGCTCAAGGGGCTGCCGCTCGACCTGGAGACCTGCGGCGTTCGCATGCGGCTTTATCCCTACAAGAACGTCTGCGAGCGGCGCATCCTCTTCACGCCCCAGTACTTCGACGCCGAGGAGCTCAAGATCCTGACAGGGCGGATCAAGGAGGGCTTCACCTTCATCGATGTGGGCTCCAATGTCGGCTGGTATGCTCTCTTCATCGCCAGAGAGGCGGGAGCCTCCGTTCCAACACGGATCCTAGCTGTGGAGCCGCAGCCGGAGATCTTCGACCGCCTGATCTACAATATTCGCCAGAATCCCTTCGGCACGATCAAGGCCGTCGACTGCGCGATTGCCGACAAGACCGGTGAACTCACCCTGTTTCTCGACCCCCTCAACCGGGGCGAGGCGAGCCTGAAGATCGTGAATTCGAGTCAGACGGACGCCATTCGCGTCCCGGCCGTGACCCTGCTCGACCTCCTGAAGCGGGAGGGCCTCACCCATGTGGACGCGATCAAGCTCGACGTGGAGGGGGCGGAGGATCTGGTGCTCGACCCCTTCTTCAGGGATGCGCCTCCGGCCCTATACCCTTCGCTGTTCATCATGGCGAACGTTCCGGACCGCTGGCAGATCGACGTGCCTGGACTCCTGACCGACAAGGGGTACCGGCTGATCCTTGAGACGAAGATGAACCTCGTGTTCGAGCGGGGTTGAGGCCTTTTCAGGCCTGGTGCCCTGACCCCGAGCAATAATCATGTGGTTATCGGACGTGCTGCATAATCCCGCATTGACTGTTTCAAGCCATCGTCGGCTTTCTTAGATAAGCTGGCCATCTTCGGGGAACCGGAAGTTGGGCTGAGCATTAATTTTCGGATGGTCCCGACAAGGGATGATGATCTGTGTCTGCAAGTCCCGCTGGAGATGTTGCCTCCGCGACCCACTGGCATAGGTATAAGCTGTGCTGAAGGTCGCTTGATGATTAAATCCCCCTCTCCTGAAGACCACCGAATCCCAACAGGCATTGAAGGGCTCGACCAGATTCTCGGCGGTGGTGTTACGGCCAATCGGCTGTATCTCGTCGAAGGCACCCCCGGCACCGGCAAAACCACTTTCTCGCTTCAGTTCCTGCTCGAAGGCGCCCGAAGGGGCGAGCCGGGGCTCTACGTCACCTTGTCAGAGACGGAGGGCGAGCTACGGGCGGTCGCGCGCACCCATGGCTGGTCGCTCGACGACCTCGATCTGTTCGAGCTCGTTCCCGAGGCTGGTCTCGATCCCGAACTGGAGCAAACGCTTCTCCATCCATCGGAGGTGGAGCTCGGTGAAACGGTGCGCGGGGTCATGGAGCGGGTCGAGGCTCTCAAGCCGAAGCGCGTCGTGCTCGACAGCCTATCCGAACTGCGCCTGCTGGCGCAGAACCCGTTGCGCTACCGGCGGCAGATCCTTGCGCTCAAGCATTTTTTTGCGAGCCGGGACTGCACCGTGCTCGTCCTGGACGACCGCACCGGGGAGCCTGGCGACCTCCAGCTGCACAGCATTGCTCACGGGGTCATCTCGCTCGACCAAACCCCTTCCGGCTTCGGCGCGGAGCGCCGGCGCCTCCGGGTCATCAAGATGCGGGGGATCAAGTACAGCGGCGGCTACCACGACATGTCGATCGTGACGGGCGGCGTCTGCGTCTACCCGCGCCTGATCGCGGCCGACCACCCTGGCACGGTCACGGGCCGGATACTCGGAACAGGTGTCGATGGCCTCGATGCCCTGCTCGGCGGCGGGCTTGTGCCAGGAACGACCACCCTCCTGAACGGTCCCGCCGGTGTGGGCAAGACGACAGTGGCCGTACGCAGCATGGTCTCCGCCCTCGAGCAGGGTGAGCGGGCTGCCTTTTTCCTCTTCGACGAGCGCCTGCCGACCTTGATGATGCGTTCGGCCGCCCTCAACATGGACCTGCAGCCATATATCGAATCCGGTCACCTGAGCGTCCGTCAAATCGACCCGGCGGAGCTCGCTCCGGGAGAATTCGCGGCTGCGGTTCGCAATGCGGTCGAGCGCGATGGCGTTAAAGTCATCGTGGTAGACAGCCTCAATGCCTATCTGCAGGCGATGCCGGAAGAGCGGCACCTCACCCTGCAGATGCACGAGCTTCTGTCCTATCTTGCCCAGCAGGGGGTCTTCACCCTCATGATCCTCGGCCAGCATGGACTTGTCGGCGACATTCGCTCGGACGTCGATCTGAGCTATCTTGCCGATACAGTCCTGCTCCTTCGCTTCTTCGAGGCTCATGGGGAGGTGCGAAAGGCTATCTCGGTGATCAAGACACGCACCACCGAGCACGAGCGCACGATTCGCGAGTTCCGGGTGGATGCCCGTGGCTTGAGCATCGGTGCTCCCTTGAGGGAATTCCAGGGCATTCTGACCGGAGCCCCCACCTACAGGGGCGAGGCCGGTCCTCTCATGAATCCGGAAGCCTCAGCCCACGCGCTTGGGGAGGGCAGCAATGGCATCGACAATGGATGAGGCGGTTCTCATCCTGACGCCGCATGGCCGTGATGCTGCCGTCGCTGTTGATCTTCTGAAACGTCATGGGATCCCCGCAGTCAACTGCGAGCACCTGAGCGCTCTTTCCGCTGCCATCGAGAAGGGTGCAGGCGCCGCATTGGTTGCGGAGGAGGCTCTTGTGGGTATGGATCTCGAGCTGCTGGCGGCGCGCCTCGAACAGCAGCCGCCCTGGTCGGATTTCCCGTTCGTGGTGCTCGCCAACGGCCATAAGGGCGTGCGCTCCGCGCGGGCGTTCGAAACCCTCGACCGCCTGCGGAACGTCGTGCTGCTGGAGCGCCCCCTACATGCCGAGAGCATGGTCCGGGCTGCGCGCTCTGCCCTCAATGCCAGGCGCCGTCAGTATGAGGCACGGGACGTCCTCGCCCGGTCCCGGGAGGAACTCGAACGCCTCGTTCTGGAGCGTACCCGCGAGCGAGAGGAAGCGCTGGCCCAGCTCCACGAGGCCCAGAAGCTCGAGACCATCGGGCAACTGACCGGGGGCGTTGCCCACGACTTCAACAACCTGCTCACCCCGGTGATGGGCAACCTCGATCTGCTGCGCCGCCGCATCCCGGCAGAGGATGTGAAAGCGCATAGGCTGGTCGAGAATGCCCTGCAGGCGACGAGCCGTGCCGCCACCCTGGTGCAGCGCCTTCTGGCCTTCGCCCGGCGGCAGGATCTTCAGCCGAAAGCCGTGGATGTCTCCGGACTGCTTGCAGGAATCGAGGATCTCGTCTCGCGCTCGATTGGACCGACGATTGCGGTCACCGTCACATCGCCGGCCAACCTGCCTGCCGCACGGGTGGACCCGAGCCAGCTCGAACTCGCCGTGCTCAACCTCGCCATCAACGCCAGGGACGCGATGCCGGGGGGCGGCAGCCTGACCATGGAAGTCAGACATGAGTCGGTCCGGTCGGCACCCTGGGAAGCGCTGAAGGCAGGGGACTACATTTGCGTTTCTGTTGCCGATACCGGCGTCGGCATGGACGCAGCCACCCTCAAGCGCGCCATCGAGCCCTTCTTCTCCACCAAGGGTGTGGGCAAGGGGACGGGCCTTGGCCTCTCGATGGTACACGGGCTTGCCGCGCAATCGGGCGGGGCGCTTCAGCTGTCGAGCGAGCTTGGCGTTGGAACCAAGGCGGAGCTTTGGCTGCCGGTTGCCGACGAGCAGGCTGCGGCGAGCGAGCAGACCCAGGTCGAGGCCATCCTGGCCGCGCGCCCATCGACCATACTCCTCGTCGACGATGAGGAACTCGTGCGGGTCGGCACCGCGGAGATGCTGATGGATCTGGGCTACTCGGTTGTTCAGGCCGGCTCGGGTGTCGAAGCGCTCGGGCTCTTGCGCAGGGGAGAGATCGAGATCGATCTGCTCGTGAGCGACTATCTGATGCCCGGCATCGGCGGGGCCGACATGGTGCGCGAAGCGCGCAAGCTCCGGCCCTCTTTGCCGGCGCTCCTCATCACAGGCTACACCAATCTCGTCCAGGGGCCCGGGGCCGACCTGCCGCGACTGGCGAAGCCCTTCCGGCAGGCAGAGCTCGCATCCCGCATCGCAGAGCTCATCGATGCTGCACAAAGGCGGGACAACGTCCTGAGACTGCCGGATAACCGGCGCTCCGACAGCCGATGAATTCCCGGTTCAGCGAGGCGTGACGATATCCACGGGATGGTCGATCACCACCTCCTCCGGCGTGATGCGGCAGACATAGGCGAACGACTCCACCCCTGATGCCACCGCGTGCCGGAAGGCCTTGTCGTAGGCAGGATCGATATCCCGGGCGACGTCGAAGCGGTTCGCATCCATCTGGATCACATAGACGAGGGCGGCCCTTGCCCCAGTGGCCGCCATGTCGGCCAACTCGTAGAGGTGCTTGGCGCTGCGGGCAGCAATGCAATCGGGAAACTCGGCAAAACCTGCCTCGCGCATGAGATGGCAGTTCTTCACCTCAAGATAGCAGGGCGGCTCCCCGTCCTTCTCAAGCAGGAAGTCGACCCGGCTGTTGCGGCCGTATTTCACCTCGGGCCTCACGCGATCGTAGCCGGTGAACGGGGCAAGCCGTCCGTCCCGGAGGGCTTCGGCCACGAGGAGATTGGGGCGGGAGGTATTGATGCCGATGAGCTGGAACGGGCCGCCCCCGGCCGCAACCTCCACGAACTCCCAATTGTACTTGAGCTTGCGGTTCGGGTTCGTCGCGCGGGAGAGATAGACCCGGCTGCCGGGCTCCTTGAGACCCATCATGGCGCCGGGATTGGCACAATGGGCCGTCACCATCTCCCCGGTGTCGAGTTCAACATCCGCCAGAAATCGCTTGTAGCGCTCGATGAGACGACCTTCGAGCAGGGTTTCCTGAAAACGCATCAACATCCAACAGCTAATGAGAAAAATCCCTGGTAGCAGGAGGGATGCCCTGACTTCAACCCAAGCCACCCCCTGTGTCATCCCCGGCGAGCCGAAGGCGAGGGAAGGGGATCCACTTTTGGTGCGGGGAGCTATGGATTCCCTTCCCCTGCGATGGCTTTCGCCATCTCCGGCCGGGAATGACATTCAGGTGAACTCTTGCTTGTGCTTGAGAATTGCCGTTTCTGACGCTAAAGGCCCTTAAAAGGATCGCTGCGCATGGCCGTCTCCGTTACAGCCGCCCTCCTCATCATCGGCGATGAGATCCTCACGGGCCGCACCAAGGACAAGAATATCGGCTACATCGCCGAGTACCTGACCGGGATCGGCATCGACCTGCGCGAGGTTCGCGTCGTGCCCGACGTGGAGGAGGAGATCGTGGCTGCGGTCAATGCCCTGCGCAGCCGCTACACCTATCTCT
>JALYFY010000168.1 GCA_030777385.1 Pseudomonadota bacterium
GGCAGGACGATGGCCGTCGAGGAGAGGGCGAGCGCAATGCCGATGATCACTGCAGCCGTGACGGTGTTCACGATCTTCAGCGCAAAGAGGCTCAGGGCAAGGGTGCAGAGCACGACTTGGAGCGTGCCGAACCCGAAGACGAGGCGACGCAGGATGCGCAGGCGCTGCCAGGACAGCTCGATGCCGATGGTAAACAGCAGGAAGACCACGCCGAATTCGGCAAGCCGGGAGGTTCCTTCCGGATTCGTGAAGGTCAGCCAGTCGACCCAAGGGTAGTCAGGGATGAGCCGCCCAAGCCCGTAGGGTCCCAGCAACGCGCCGGCTGCCAGAAACCCCAGCACCGGGCTGATCCTCAGCCGGTGAAACAGGGGAACGACAATGCCTGCGGTCGCCAGAAAAAGAATGGGTTCCTGATAGGCGTACAGGTCTACCGCGGCGGCCATCGCTTCCTTCCGGTCGTGGGTATTGTCGTTCTAGCGGGAGAGTGTGCGCAAGGGGTTAATCCCTTCCGAGGCGCATAGGGGGCGCGACATGAAGGCATGAGACGGGTGCGATGTCATTCCCGGCGGTCCGCAGGACCGGGAAGGGAATCCACGATCAGCCTCAGCGCCATGGATTCCCTTTCCCTCCACTAGCGCTCCGGCCGGGAATGACACGGAGCACTTCGATGCTTCTAATCCAGCGTCGCCAGCGCCTGCGCCAGATCCGCCACCAGATCGTCCGGGTGTTCGATGCCGATGGAGACGCGGATCGTGGCATCCGAGACGCCGAGGCGGTCGCGGGTGGCCTTGGGCACGCCCGAATGGGTGGTGGAGGCCGGGTGCGAGATGAGGGATTCTGTTCCCCCTAAGCTCACCGCAAGCTTGAACACCTGCAGCGCGTTGAGCACCCGAAAAGCCTCCGGCTCGCCGCCCTTCACGTCGAACGAGAAGGTGGAGCCCGGGGCCACGCACTGCGCCTTGTAGACCCGGTAAGCCGGCGAGCCTTCGGGCAGGTAGGCGAGGTGATGGACCTTCACCACGCTGGGATGCTCGTGCAGGAATGCGGCGACAATCTCGCCGTTGCGGTTGGCCGCATTCATGCGCAGGGACAGGGTCTCGAGCGAGCGGCCCAGCATCCAGCAGGAATGAGGATCGAGCTGCGTGCCGATGGCGGAGCGCAGCAGGCGCACGGCCTTCATGTGCTCCTTCGAGCCCAGGGCCGCGCCGGCGATCAGGTCCGAGTGGCCGCCGACATATTTCGTAAGCGAGTAGACCGAGATGTCGGCCCCATGCTGGATCGGCTTCGAGAAGACCGGGCCGAGGAGGGTGTTGTCGCAGACCACCACTGGCCGAAACCCTTGGGCGGAGCCGATCTCGTCCGCCACGCGCCGGATGAGGGCCACGTCCACCAGGGTGTTGAGCGGGTTCGACGGGCTTTCGATCATCACCACGGACACCCGGCCCTTGGCGGCAGCTTCAGTGGCGGCGGCGCGGATGGACGCCTCGTCGACGCCGTCGCCGAAGCCGACCGCCTGCATGCCCATGTTGACCAGGGTCTTGGCCACCAGGGTCTCGGTGCCGCCGTAAAGGGGCTGCGAGTGCAGAATCACGTCGCCGGGCCGGGCAAAAGCCAGGATCGTGGTGGCGATGGCGGACATGCCGGAGGAGAACAGCAGAGCCTGCTCGGCCTCCTCGAAGATGGCGAGGCGGTCTTCGACGATCTCGGAATTGGGGTGGTTGAAGCGGGAATAGACCAGGCCAGCGGCTTCGCCCTGCGGCGGCTCCCGGCGGCCTGCCACATAATCGAAGAACTCCTTGCCGTGCTCGGCGCTGTTGAACACGAAGGTCGAGGTCAGGAACACCGGAGGCTTCACCGCGCCCTCGGACAAGGTCGGATCGTAGCCATAGCCGAGCATCAGGGTTTCGGGCTTCAGCTTATGATTGCCGATGCGGTCCTTGTGATAGCGATTGTAAGCCATAGGTCATCCCTCTCCCGGTTTGTTTGTCGTCACTTTATGCCCTGGACTTAACCTATGAGGACGGTTGCCGAAAGGTGGCCGTGGGTTTTCTTGCCGAGTGCATCGCTTGGTGCAGAAAACCGGGTCCACTTTTCTGCGCGATGCGCTAGGGTCGGGTCGAGATCAAGGAATGGTGGAAGAATGGCGCGTTTTGCCGGAACCGAAGCGTATGTGGCGACCGAGGACCTCACGGTGGCCGTCAATGCGGCGATCACCCTGGAGCGTCCGCTCCTCGTGAAGGGCGAGCCCGGCACCGGCAAGTCGGTTCTGGCGGAGGAGATCGCCCGGAGCCTGAACGCGCCGCTCCTGACCTGGCACATCAAGTCCACCACCAAGGCTCAGCAGGGGCTTTATGAGTACGATGCGGTCTCGCGCCTGCGCGACAGCCAGCTCGGGGATCCCCGGGTGTCGGACATCCGCAACTACATCAGGCGCGGCAAGCTGTGGGAAGCTTTCGAAGCCGAGACCCGGCCGGTGCTGCTCATCGACGAGATCGACAAGGCGGATATCGAGTTCCCCAACGATCTCCTGCTCGAGCTCGACCGCATGGAGTTCTTCGTCTACGAGACCGGTGAGACCATCAAGGCCGCCCAGCGCCCCATCGTCATCATCACCTCCAACAACGAGAAGGAGCTGCCGGACGCCTTCCTGCGCCGCTGCTTCTTCCACTACATCAAGTTCCCGGACCCCGAGACCATGGGCCGGATCGTCGAGGTGCATTATCCGGGCATCAAGCACCGTCTCGTGGAGGAGGCATTGAAGATCTTCTTCGAGGTGCGCCAGGTGCCGGGCCTGCGCAAGAAGCCGTCCACATCCGAGCTGCTCGACTGGCTCAAGCTGCTCCTGTCCGAGGATATCGGCCCCGAGCAACTGCGCGAGCGCGACACCCGCAAGCTCATCCCGCCGCTCCACGGCGCGCTTCTGAAGAACGAGCAGGACGTGAGCCTCTTCGAGAAGCTGGCATTCATCGCCAGACGGGAGGGGCGCTGATGCTCCGCCTCCTGCTCTTGCGCCACGCCAAGGCCGCCTGGCCCTCCGGCACCCTGGATCTCGACCGGCCCCTCGCGGGGCGCGGCCAGGAGGCGGCGGTTCTGATGGGACGATACCTGAAGGACGAGGGGCTTGAGCCCGATCTTGCCATCGTGTCGGCCGCGCGAAGGACCCAGGAAACCTGGGAGCGGGTGCAGCCTTTCCTGGGCGAGATCGAGATGCGCCAAGACGGGCGGATCTACGAGGCGCCTGCCGGACGGCTTCTGGAGGTCATCCGTGATGCGGAGCCCGGGATCCGCACCCTGCTGGTGATCGGCCACAATCCAGGCTTCGAGGAGCTCGCCCGGCTCCTCATCAGCGAGGGCGACATGGACGGGCTCCTGCGGCTGGGCCAGAAATACCCGACGGCCGGTCTCTCCGTCATCGATTTTCCCCTGGAGAGCTGGGGCGAGGTCAAGCAGAAGAGCGGCAGGCTCGAGCGCTTCGTGACGCCCAAGTCCCTGGGCAACGGCGTGGACGATTAGGCGCTCAGGTGCTGTTCCGGAACGGAGCCGTCAGGGCCCCGGGAGTTCGATGAGCAGCAGCTCCTCGTCATAGAACGCATCCCCGACCCGGAGCGCCTTGCGCTCGACCCCATAGGCCTCGAAGCCGAGGCCATGATAGGTGCGCCGGGCGCTCTCGTTCGCCATGCTCACGGCCGCTTCGAGGATGATCACGTGCCCGGATGCGTGTTCGATCACGCGGCTGACGAGCGCCTTGCCGACGCTGCGACCGCGCCATTCCGGCCTGACGAAGACGCCCCACATCACGCCCTTGTGGGAGGCCTTGATCCGCTCATAGACGGTAAAGCCTGCCATGCCGACGAGCCGTTCGCCGGCATAGGCGCCGAAGACGGCGTTCGGTCCCGATGAGGAGAGGCGCGACCGGACGGTCTCGACGGGAAGGGAGGCCTCCTCCTCGTAGCTCGCCCCGAAAGCCTCCGGATGGCTGGCAAGCGCGTGCAGCCGCAACTCCTGAAAGGCGGGTGCGTCCAACTCTGTCAGGAGGCGGATCACAATGTCTGTGGTCATGGCAGCCTGCTTCGCGGTGAGGGCAGGCTATTGGTGAAGTGCCTTGGCTCGACGGTCAAGGTGGCCCCTAGGCGAGGGTCGGGATGAACATATCGGCTTCACCATCGTTCTGCCTGAAACCTTCTTTCCAATTCTTCCGCTTGCAGCAGGGGGCTGATCCTCAGCATGGTGCCTCAGACGGTATACGCGCTCGCGCTTGCGATCCGCGCGCTCCTTCCCGGCGCCTCGGATGATGGGGGCAATGGGAATGCGCAGCCGAGCGGGAATGTGCCGGCGCATGAGGCACGATATCAACCCGACACCCGCGAGGTCACCAACTGGCGCTCGCAGGCCATGGACGCCCTGGAGCCCAAGCCGGTCGTGGCCATGGCGGCCCTGTTCAAGGCCGAACGCCCCTTCGTTACCCGCTGCGTGAAGCTCAACAATTACTGGTGCATCAAGAGCGCGCGCTGGAACGGAGAGCTTGCTACCGACACCGAGGGCCATGTGGGCTTCGTCTCCGCCGATCACGGAGCTGATGCCGCTGCCACGCTCCTGCGGCGCTATTATATGGAATACAAACGCAAGTCCGCCCTCGACATCGTGCGGCGCTGGGCGCCGGCCGAGTGCAATGTGGCAACGGGGATCGGCGGCGTGGCGATGCTGGCCGTGCGGGGCATCGGCGGCACGGTCCGGGCCCAGTATCTCGCCTCCCGCCGGAAGGGCGGCGCTGTGCGGTACACGGCCAAAGCCGGCCCGAGCGGCCGGCCCGGCCGCGTGTCCATGGTGATCCCGATGGCGCCCAAGACACCCCAGTTCCGGGTCCCGAGCATCGCAGCCGGCATGGGCGAGACGCCCAAGCCCGCAAAGCCGGCCCAACCATTGGTCGCCGCCCGTCCCAAGCCGGCGCGGCAGCCCGCGACCGCTGCCTCGGCGGCTCCGAAGCCTGCGCCGAAGGCTCAGATTGCGGCGGCCTGCCCGTCGGAAGAGCAGCGCCACCGCAACTATGCGGGCCGGATGGTTGAGGGACTAGGTTTGGGACCGGCCGACGACCTGAAGCTGTTTGCCGAAGACGGCACACCCCAGCCGAATCTTGTCCATGTAATGCTGGCCATGTCGGCCTTCGAGCTGGGGGCCTTGCGCCCAAATCCCGATCTCGTGGAGGGGGCGGTTCGCCGGATGGCTGAGCGGATCGCCTTGGCGAAGAGTGTTGAGCCTTAAGCTCTCAGGGCGGTCCGTCATCCTGTAGGATGCCTCCCGTGCAATCCTGCCGCACCTCTCCGTTCAGGGAGTTGCCTAAGGGCATGATGTCTCGTGAAACAGGCGCATTCCTTTATGCGATTGCAGGATCATGTCATGGCCGCACCTGTCCTCTGGGGCTCCGAAATCTCCGTCAACCCCAAGAACACGGGTAGCATACAGGGCAGTGCTTCCGTGACTGCTTTTGCCGACGGCAGCTTCCTGGCCGTCTGGACTGACCGCAGTGCTGACGGTGATGTTGTCGGCCGGTTCTTTTCAGCCGACGGAACGCACAAAGGAGAGGCGTTCCTGGTGACCAGGTCTTCGGCCGGAGAGCAGGCTGAGCCGCAGGCGGCGCTTCTGAGCGATGGCCGATATGTGGTGGCCTGGAGCGGCACTGGCGGTACGGATGAGGTAGGCGTTAGGGCCCGTGTGTTTACCCAGGACGGACAAGGAGGTGATGATCTGTATGTCGGCGAGATCGGCTTTACTGGAGCTCCGTCGCTTTCCGTTTCGGCCCTGGGCGATGGCTTCGTTGTCTCATATGCCTACGTCGATGGCTTCCTCGGCCCACTGAACGCTTACGCACACGTCTTCGATGCCAATGGAGGCGTCGTAGGATCGCGAACCAAGGTCAATGGAAGAGGTGACGCTGGTTACGGATCCAATACCGTCGAGTTGAGCAACGGACAGTTCGCCGTTTTTTTCGAAAAAGAGAAAAGCGCAGACGATCAGAATTTGGACATTCGTTGCCGGGTGCTCTCGGCAACCGGTGGTGAAATTAAATCGGAGTTTCTAGTTCCAGCCACGATCGAGGGCTCGCAGTCATATCCGAGTGCTGCTCGCCTGAATGATGGCCGGATTGTCGTTGTCTGGAGGCATGAGGATGAAGCGACCGGGGACAAATCCGGATCATCCATCAGGGGGCGCATCATCCATCCGGATGGTTGGAAGCTCGGAGAGGAGTTCCAGGTCAACCTCACGACCGAAGGAGAACAGGGAGATCCGCAGGTGACGGCGCTGGCGGATGGTGGGTTTGCAGTCACCTATTGCAACACGCCTGATCCGATCAACGGAACGGAGAGCGATATCCGGACTGCCGCCTTCGATGCCACCGCTACGGCCCGTGGAGAGGTTATCCTGTCGAGCCCAAGCGGAGAGGCTCTTGAGCCCGCTGTGACGTCGCTCGCGGATGGTCGCCTTCTTGTCACATGGACTGAATTTTCCGGCGAATCCGCATCCGACATCACCGCCCAGATCGTCGATCCGCGCAATAGTGGGGTGGACCTCGCCGGCACGGCTGGGAATGATCATTACATCGGCACCACCTTCGCCGACAGCTTCAGCGGAAGCAGCGGTCACGATTATCTGAAAGGTGAGGGCGGCAACGACATTTTGAATGGTGGAACCGGAGCCGACACCCTGGAGGGCGGCACCGGCGATGATGTCTATCACATCGGCGATGGCGACATCGTGAGGGAGGCTCCCGGCAGCGGCAACGATCTCGTTATCGCAAGCATCGACTTCAGCCTGATGTCAGCAGATCATGTTGAGAGGATTGAGGCTGCAGCAGGCGTGGCACCCATCGGCCTGACAGGGAACGGCCTCGATAACACAATTACAGGCAATGCAGGCAGCAACCATCTGAATGGGGGAGCAGGCGCGGATTCCATGACTGGGGGCATGGGCAACGACACCTACTACGTGGACGCTGCCGGGGACATGGTGGTCGAACATGCCGGTCAGGGCAGCGACACCGTGATGGTCAACACTGCCTTTTACGCGCTGGGTGCCGGGGCCGAGGTGGAGACTGTGGCCGCCGGTGCCGGGGTGCTTAGCCTAGCGGGCTCGAACTTTGCCAATGCGATCATCGGCAACAGCCTGAGCAACAGCTTGTGGGGGCAGGCCGGCAACGACCGGCTTACCGGCGATCTAGGCAATGATCGGCTTTATGGAGGCTCGGGCAACGACCGGGTCGCCGGCGGCTTGGGCAACGATCAGCTTAAAGGCGAGGCTGGCAGGGACGTGTTCGTGTTCGACACGAGATTGAGCAAAAGCACGAACGTGGACAAGGTCTACGACTTCAAGTCCCGGGACGACAGCTTCCAGCTCGAGAACAGCATCTTTACCAAGCTGGGGAAGGGCTCGTCCAAAGGGGTGAAGTTCAAGAGCGACATG
>JALYFY010000169.1 GCA_030777385.1 Pseudomonadota bacterium
ACCTTGCCCTTCACGACCGAGCCTTCGCTGATCTCGTTCGTGAGGAAGGATTCTTCGAGCAGGGCCGCGAAATCTTCACGGCTCGGCTGTTGCAAAGCTGCAGACATAGGTTCTCCTGAATGGCCCAACATAAGGGGCAACGCCGGCGGCTCGTGTGAACGGGCCGTTTCCAGCCGCCGCTGCCAAGGACGCCCCTTCAGGGCCATGTCCTGGGCATGCTGCTCCTCAGGAGCAGGCCGGCGTATCATCGACGGATGGAAACGCTTGATCCGAAAAGGCTTTTTGGAACGCCGCGAGGGCGCGGAACACGCACCCTTGCAGACGATTACCGTCAACGCCTTGTCGGATCGGGGTTCTTTTATCCCATGTGGCCTTGGATCACAAGGGTTTCAAGCCACCCAGGCCGAGCGCCCGTTCCCTCAGCCGGGAGCCGCTCCCTGGGTGTTGACGTAGACCGCATAGAGCGACTGGCTCGCCGCCATGAACAGGCGGTTGCGCTTGGGTCCTCCGAAGCAGACGTTGCCGCAGATCTCCGGCAGGCGGATGCGCCCGATCAGCTTGCCCTCGGGATTCCATACGGTCACGCCGCTGTAGCCCACGGCGCGCCCGGCATTGCTCGACGCCCACAGGTTGCCGTCCACGTCGCAGCGAACGCCGTCGGGGCCGCACTTCACCCCATCGATCACGCAGTCGGTAAACAGCCTGCGGTTCGAAAGCCTGTTGTCGGTGCCCACATCGAACACATAGATCTCGCCCTTGCCGCCGGGCCCGGTGTCGCCCGGTCCCTTGCCGGTGCTGGCAACGTAGAGCCTTCGGTAGTCGGGCGAGAAGCACAGGCCGTTGGGATCGGGCACCTGGTCCTCGGTCACCACGAGGTCCACGCGGCCGCTCGGATCGACACGGTAGCAGTTGGTCGGCAGTTCCCGACGCGCCGTGCCGATGCCCACGGGCTGGCCCAGCCTCGGATTGAGCCGCCCGCCCGTATTGCTGGGTCCGCCCGCCACATCGGGAGCGCCCTCGTAGAGCTGCCCGCCATAGGGCGGATCGGTGAACCAGTAGCTCCCGTCGGGATGAGGCACCACATCGTTGGGCGAGTTCAGGCGCTTCCCTTCGAAGGCCTCCGCCAGCACCGTAATGGAGCCGTCGAGCTCGTAGCGGACGACCCGGCGGGTGAGATGCTCGCAGGAGAGCTGGCGGCCCTGAAAGTCGAAGCTGTTGCCATTGCTGTTGTTCGACGGCGTCCGGAACACGCTCACATGCCCGTCGTCCTCGAGCCAGCGCATCTGGCGGTTGTTGGGAATGTCGCTCCAGAGGACATAGCGCCCCTGCGCGTTCCAGGCCGGCCCCTCCGCCCAGAGCGCTCCCGTCCAAAGTCGGGTGATGGCGCTGTTGGGTTGAACGTAACCGTCGAACACCGGATCGACGCTGAGGATGTCGGGATCGGAGAAATAGGTGGTGGGCGCACCGCCCGGGCCGAAATCCCGCGGGGGATTCGTGATCGTGCTGGGAGGCTGAGCGGGAGTTTGGGCCAGGGCGGAACCGGAGCCTGCCACAAGGGCTCCTGCGCCCATCGCCTTGATCAAGGTTCTTCTCGACAGGGCTTTGTCGCGCTCAGTCCGAGGCTGCTGGCGATTCATGTTTCGCTCCCGATTCGTCGCTTGGACGGCCAAGATCCCATATTCCGGCAGGACCGGAACTGCTTTTCTGCCTGCTGAACCTGCTCTTTGGAGCGTGCGGTCCGGACGAAGCGGTCGCTGGAGTTAATCCTGTCGGGTCGGCGGCCTGGGCAGCGGGAGGGCGACAGGCCTCATTCAAGCGGGCCCAGCCTCGATCGATGTTCCGGTTCCGGTCAGCCCGGCGCCTCCCCGCGCCGCGCCTGGGTCACGGCCCAGTCCAGCGCCTGCTCAAGCCGGTCGTTGCCCCAGAACATCTCCCCGTCCTCGGCAAAGAAGGTGGGAGCGCCGAAGATGCCCCGGGACACAACCTCATCCACCATGCGGCGCAGGCGTGTCTTGTTGGTCTCGTCTTGGGCCTCCGTCATGACGGTCCCGGCATCGAGGTTCAGGCCGTTGAGGATCTCGGTGATCGCCTGCGGGTCGGAGATGTCGCGGCCTTCGCCGAATTCCGCCGTATAGACCGCCCGGGTGAAGGCGGGCGTCCAGCCGCGATCCGACCCGAGCAGGGCGACCCGTGCCGGTAGGAGCGCGTTCTGGGGGAAGACCTTGGGACGATAGAAGGGGAGCCCGAGGCGTGCCGTTTCCCGCTCCATGTCCCGCCACATATAGCGCCCCTTGACCGGGAGCTGGATGAATGGGGAGCTCTCCCATCCTTGGGCCTTGAAGACCGGCCCGAGCAGGAAGGGCCGCCACACGAGCGCCACGCCCGCCTGCTCCGCCGCCGCCTCGATGCGCATGGCGGAGAGGTAGGAATAGGTCGAGGAGAACTCGTACCAGAATTCGAGAGTGGGCTGACGCTGCATCAGAATGTTCCGTAGCCAGGGTTCGAGGAGGGGAGGGTCAACTCCTGAGGCCGACCTTTCGCTCCAGTGGCGGCCTACCCCATTTCCCTGCGTGATCACAGGCTCAGCCTTTCCGGGCAGGATTGCAACTGAAGCATGCCGCTCTGCTTCGGGCCGATCCCGAAAGTGGCTTCCCCTTTCGGGTCCGATGTTTTAAGTCGCGAACACCCTTACTCTTTCGGAAACCTTGCTATGGCTGAAAAGCGCGTGAACAAGGTCGTGCTCGCCTATTCCGGCGGCCTCGACACCTCCATCATCCTCAAATGGCTGCAGACCACCTATGGCTGCGAGGTGGTGACGTTCACCGCCGATCTCGGCCAGGGCGAGGAGCTGGAGCCCGCGCGCCAGAAGGCCCTGCTGCTCGGCATCAAGCCGGAGAACATCTTCATCGAGGATCTGCGCGACGAGTTCGTGCGCGACTACGTGTTCC
>JALYFY010000170.1 GCA_030777385.1 Pseudomonadota bacterium
CCTGATAAGCGCCAGCGACGAGAATGACGTCGCGGCGCTCGAGGTCCGGAAAGGCGGCCTTGAGGGGAGCCCACAGCCCCGTTAGTGCGGCCGCGTTCCCTGCAAGTTCATTGATAGGGTGCGCGACACGCCATTGCGAGTTTTCAACGGCCAAGCCTGAAAGCGCGCCCGCGATCTCTCCGGGCGAGGCCTCCGCCAAACCCTGCAGCTTGGCCAGGAAAGCGCGGCGCTGGGCCTCAGTTGGGAAGGCCTCTGCGTCAGAAAACTGGGTCATCAATGCCCTCCATCAGCAGCCGTCACAATGCTACCGGGAAACAGAAAAAACTCCTTGCATACGTTTGCAAAAATTGCAACCATGCCCCGTCGATCCTTCAATAAACGTCAAAAAACAAGAGGATCCGCTTGGCATGTTACTGGGAGGTAACCGCATGACCATCAATCTGAAGCGCTTGTTTCAATCAGCGCTGTTCTCGTCATCCTTGCTTGCTCTGTCCGTAGGAGCTGCGTCCGCCAGCTGCGGCGATATTGCGGGCCGAGTGTCCGTCGTGGGTAACGAATTCCCGGCCATTCACACGGTCACCAAGGCTGCCGCCACCTGCGCCAATGATAAGGTAACGGTGAAGGCCAACCTCACCGCCGATCATCAAAAGATCAACCTGCCCGGCATGCAGGGCAATCCTGCGGAATACACCAGCGCGATCATCGCGACATCGTCGATCACGCCGCTTTTGAACGGCAACGTCATCCGGCCCTTGGATGATCTTGTCGCCAAATTCGGCCAGGACATTCCGAAGCGCCAATTGATCACAGTCAACGGCAAGGTCGTGGCCGTCGCCTTCATGGCGAATGCACAGCATCTCGTCTATCGGGAGGACGTGCTGAAGAAGATCGGCATGGAGCCACCTAAAACCTACGAGCAATTGCTCGAAGCGGCTGAGAAGATCCGGGCCGCCGGCATCATGAAGAACCCAGTCGGAGGAGCCTATGCCACGGGCTACAATCTGGGTCTCGAATTCATCAACATCTACATGGCTTTGGGTGGCGAGCTGTTCAAGGACGGCACGCCGACGGCATCGGTCAAGAACGGCCAGGGAGTGGCGGCGCTGGAATTGATGAAGAAGCTCACGGGCTACATGAATCCCGACTTTCTGACCCATGATTCCAATGCGACGGCTGCCGAATGGGAGGCGGGCAATGTCGCCCTCATGAACTTCTGGGGCTCGCGCACCGGGGTGCTCATGGACAAGCAAGGCTCCACGCCGGAGGTCTACGAGAACACCAAGGTCGGCGCGCCGATGACCATTGGCGGCGGCAAGATCCCAGCGACGACGCTATGGTGGGATGGCTGGACTGTGGCTAGGAACATCCCTGATGCCGATGCCGCCGCCACATTCGTAGCCATGAAAACCGGAACGAGCCCCGCGATCCTGAACGACGCGACGATGGCGCAGGCCGTCTGGATGATCGAAGGCTACAAGCCGGCGCCCGTGAACCAGGGCGTCATGCTGACCATGGAAAGCGGAGCCAAACCTTATCCCATGCTGCCTTACATGGGGCTCTTGCACGCGGCCATAGGGGAGAACGTCGCCCGCTATCTCAGCGGCAAGGCCGACGCCCAGACCACGCTCTCGGATATCGAGGCGACCTACGCGGCGGCGGCCAAGGAAAAGGGCTTCCTGAAATAAGCGTCGCCCACGGCCTGGGCCCCTATCTGTCTCCTACGGTGCAACGCGTGCTGAACCATGAAGCATAAGACATTCCTGTGGTTCTTCCTGCCCTCCGGCATGGCGATGTTCCTCTTCATCGCCATGCCCATCGTGTCGGTGCTGACGCAGTCGGTCTACGCGCCACACGAGCAGGTGATCCGCGAGGTTGAAAACTGCACGCTCTTCGGTTGCTCCAAGGCGACGCAGATCGACCAGGAGGCGACTCGGGCTCTGCGCGACGCTGAACCCATGGGACGGTTCGTGGGGCCGAGCATCTATACCGACCGCAACCATCTCGCCTTCGCCGAGATCGCCGGGATCTGGCGCAACGCCTCCGGTCTTGGAAACTTCTTCGGGCAAGTGACCAATCTGCCCTTTTATGACGCCTTAAGTTTCACGCTGACCTACACGGCGCTCGTCACGCCGCTGTCGCTGGCCTTCGGCCTGATCATCGCGCTCGCCGTCAACGCCCTACCGCGGCTGTTCCGGGGTCCAGTGATCTTCGTGTCGCTACTGCCGATGATCGTGACGCCGCTGGTGGGCGCGCTCATCCTGTTCTGGATGATCGATGCCCGCGGCGTCCTCGGCGCAGCCTTGCAGGCGCTCGCGGGCGATCCGGGCCTATCGATCAAGGCCTCGACGCCTCTGATGTGGACCATGCTCATTGTCTACGGCGTCTGGTCGTCAGCGCCGTTCGCCTTCGTCATCTATTATGCCGGCCTGCAGACCGTGCCCGGCGACACCCTGGAGAGTGCTATGATCGACGGGGCGAGCCGGTGGGAGCGCATCCGTTACGTCATCCTGCCCCACCTTCTGCCGCTGACGACCTTCATGGCCCTGATCAAAATCATGGACAACTTCCGGGTCTTCGAACCCATCGTCAGCTTCAGCGCCGGGGCCCACGCCAAATCGCTGAGCTACTTTATCTATTCCGACCTCGGCGGAGAGACGCGGCTCTTGTCCTCCGCAGCGGCAACCTCCGTGCTCACCATCGCGGGCATCATCGTCCTGCTCTCGCCAGTGCTCGTGCGCACCTGGCACGCCTTCGGGAGGGTGCGGGCATGACAACACGCGTCGCCGACCGCCGGCCCCTGACCCTTCGGGTCGTGATGTCAAGCTTCCTCGTCCTCTGGCTCATCGTCGCGGCGTTCCCGTTCCTGTGGACCCTTTGGGGAAGCTTTAAGGTCGAGGGGGACTTCTTCTCGAAAGCCGACTGGCTCAACGCGCTCACCGGACCTTTGACCATCGCCGAGACCGGGGGCTCGTTCACCAGCAGCGGCTATTACGGGGCCTGGGTGCAAGAGGAGTTCTGGCGCGCTGCCATGAACTCGCTCATCGTCGTGGTGTGCGTCGTGTGCATCTCCCTGACCTTTGGCACGCTTGGCGGATACGCGCTGTCGCGCTCGCCCTACCGCTACGCCTTCTGGCTCCTGCTCATCTCTCTCGTGTTCCGAGCCATGCCGCCTATCACGCTCGTGTCTGGCTACCTACTACCGTTCTTCGAGTGGAACCTCTGGGGGCATCTGCCCACCGCGATCATCGTTCTTGTGGCGATCAACCAGCCCTTCACCCTGTGGATGCTGACATCGTTCTTCCGCAACATCCCCAAGGATCTCGACGAAAGCGCCATGATGGACGGGTGCTCGCGCTTCCAGGCGTTCCGGCATGTGATCATCCCCGTCATGTGGCCAGGGGTGATCACGACGGGCCTGTTCTCGTTTCTTCTCGCCTACAACGACTTCGCCGTGACCGCGATGCTCCTGTCCAAGGAAAACCAAACCATGATCCCCAAGATCGCGAGCTTTCTGGGTACGACGCAAACGAAGGGCAACGTCATGTTCGCCGTTTCCTCCGTGATCTCGGTTACCGCGCCCTTGTTCCTCCTCGTGATGTTCTTCCAGCGTCAGATCGTCTCCGGGCTGACCGCCGGCGCGGTGAAAGGCTGAGCCATGGCCGATATCCAGTTGAAGGGTCTGTCCAAGCGCTGGGGCAGCTTTATCGGTGTCAAGGCGATGGACCTGCACATCGCGGACGGCGAGTTTCTCGTCCTGCTCGGCCCCTCAGGCTGCGGCAAGACCACGACCATGCGGATGATCGCAGGGCTCGAGGATGCCAGCGACGGCGACATCCTGATTGGTGGGGCGCGGGTCAACGGGCTCGAGCCTAAGGACCGCGACATCGCCATGGTCTTCCAGTCCTACGGCCTGTATCCAACCATGTCGGTCTACGAGAACATCCGCTTCCCGCTCAAAGTGAGAAAGATCCCGCAGGCGGAGCATCACGAGCGGGTCATGCGGGCAGCGACGACCGTCGAGCTGACGGAATTCCTCGACCGCAAGCCTGCGGCCCTCTCGGGCGGCCAGCGCCAGCGGGTGGCGCTCGCGCGGGCCATCGTGCGCAAGCCGAAGGTGTTCCTGATGGATGAGCCGCTTTCTAACCTCGACGCCAAGCTGAGGGTGTCAACCCGCGCGCAGATCAAGAACCTGCACCATGAACTAAAGACGACGACGATCTACGTGACTCACGACCAGATCGAGGCGATGACGCTCGCCGACCGCGTCGTCGTCATGTCCAAGGGTGTCGTCCAACAGGTTGGCACGCCCCTGGAGATCTATGACCGCCCTGCGAACACCTTCGTTGCGGGCTTCATCGGCAACCCCGCCATGAACCTCCTGCGCGGGGAGATCCGGGGCGGCATGTTCGAGGGCAGGAACGTTCGCATCCCAGGCTTCGCCGGCGCCGCCGACGGGCAGGTGCATCTCGGGTTCCGGGCAGAGGACGCGGCCGTGGCGCAAGCCGGTGAGATCGCTGCACCAATCTACTCGCTGGAGCTTCTGGGCGACGCCTCCATGGCGACCGTGCAGGCAGGGGAGAGCCTTGTGGCGATCAAGGCGCCGAAGGATTTCCAGGGCCGCATCGGCGAGCCTCTTGCGGCGCGGATCCCGGCCTCCCTGTGTCACCTGTTCGATGCCCAGTCCGGCGAGCGCCTGCGATGGAGCGCGTTATGATTGCTAACGTCCGCCTCTCAGCGGCGCTCCTCCACTCCATCAGCCTTTCATAAGGACCATGTCATGGCCATCCAGCGGATCAAGTCCGGCAAACCCGAGCAAGCACGCGCCGAGGACGATGCAAAGGTGCGCTCGACCGTCGAAGGCATTCTGGAGAACATTGCGGCACGGGGCGATGCGGCGGTGCGCGAAATCTCTCAGCGGTTCGACAATTACGCCCCGGCCTCGTTCCGGCTCACGCCTTCGGAGATTGAGGCGGCCATGCAGCAGGTGTCTCCGCGGGACATGGAGGATATACGCTTCGCGCAGGACCAGATCCGGCGGTTCGCACAAGCGCAGCGCGCGACCATGACCGATGTCGAGGTGGAAACGCTGCCAGGCGTCATCCTCGGGCACCGCACCATCCCCGTGCAGTCGGTGGGCTGTTACGTGCCTGGGGGCAAGTTTCCCATGGTGGCCTCCGCGCATATGTCGGTGCTGACCGCGAGCGTGGCGGGCGTGCCGCGGATCGTGGCCGCGGCACCTCCCGTCAAAGGGGCTCCCCATCCGGCCATCGTCGCGGCGATGCAGCTGGGCGGCGCACACGAGATCTACGTGCTGGGCGGGATCCAGGCGGTTGGCGCAATGGCGCTGGGAACCGAGACCATCGAGCCCGTCCACATGCTTGTCGGGCCAGGCAATGCCTATGTGGCGGAGGCCAAGCGCCAGCTCTACGGCCGGGTCGGAATCGATCTCTTCGCCGGCCCCACCGAGACGATGGTGATCGCCGACGAGACGGTGGATGCGGAACTGTGCGCAACCGACCTCCTGGGCCAGGCCGAGCACGGCTACAATTCGCCTGCCTGCCTGATCACCAATTCGGCTCGTCTGGCACATGGGACCGTTGCAGAGATCGAGCGCCTACTCACCGTTCTGCCCACGGCCGAAACCGCTTCGGTGAGCTGGCGCGATTATGGCGACGTCATCCTGTGCGACACTTACGAGGAGATGCTCGCGGTCGCCAACGACATGGCCTACGAGCATGTGCAGGTGATGACCGACCGAGACGACTGGTTCTTGGACAACATGCACAGCTACGGCGCCCTATTCCTCGGGCCGCGTACCAATGTGGCCAACGGCGACAAGGTGATCGGCACCAACCACACGCTGCCGACCAGGAAGGCCGGGCGCTACACCGGCGGGCTCTGGGTGGGCAAGTTCCTGAAGACCCACAGCTACCAGAAGATCACCACCGACGAGGCGGCCGCCAGGATCGGCGAATACTGCTCGCGGCTGTGCATGCTGGAGGGCTTCGTCGGCCATGCCGAGCAATGCAATATCCGGGTGCGCCGGTATGGCGGCAGGAATGTGCCGTACGGGGTCGCAGCAGAATGAGCCTGCCGCGCACCCCTTCGTTCCGGCTCGACGGACGCCGCGCTCTGGTGGCCGGGGCATCGTCGGGCATCGGCCGCGGCGCGGCCGTCGCCCTCGCCGCGGCTGGAGCCGAGGTCACCTTGCTGGCTCGTCGCGCGGCCGCCCTGTCGCAGCTGTGCGATCAGATCCTGGCCGAGGGCGGCAAGGCCAGCATTCTGTCGGCCGACATCACCGATCTTTCCGCCATGCGCGAGGCGCTCCAGGCGCAAGGTCCGTTCGACATCCTCGTCAACTCGGCCGGGCTCGCCCGGCATACGCCGGCCCTGGAGGCGAGCGCTGAGGATTTCGACGCGGTAATGGAGGTCAATCTGCGGGCGGCTTTCTTTCTGACGCGCGAAGTTGCGCGGGGGCTGATCGCGGCAGGCAAGCCAGGAAGCCTCATCAACATCTCCTCGCAGATGGGGCATGTGGGCGGGCCCGAGCGGGCGGTCTATGCCGCCAGCAAACATGCGCTTGAGGGCATGACCAAGGCGATGGCCCTGGAATGGGCGCCGCACGGCATTCGCGTCAACACGCTATGCCCGACGTTCATCCGCACGCCACTGGGCGAGCAGACGCTGCAAAACCCCGAGCGCAAGGCGTGGATCTTGTCGAAGATCAAGCTCGGACGGGTAGGGGAAGTAGAGGACTTGATGGGGCCAGTCGTGTTCCTTGCATCGGAGGCCTCAGCGATGATGACTGGCACGCATCTTATCATCGACGGCGGATGGACCGCGGAATGACGGAGACCAACACCCCTGTCACAGCCCTGGACGTGGCCCGGCTCGCCGGGGTCAGCCAATCCGCTGTCAGCCGGGTCTTCACCCCCGGCGCGTCCGCGTCCAAGCGCACGATCTCCAAGGTGCAGGCGGCGGCCGAGCAGCTCGGCTACCGGCCGAACCCACTGGCGCGGGCGATGATTACGGGCCGGACCCGCATCATCGGTCTCCTCGTCGCCTATCTCGAAAACCAGTTCTACCCGATGGCGCTGGAGCGGCTCTCGCGGGTCCTGCAGGCGGAAGGCTATCACATCCTCGTCTTCATGGCGGAGAATCACACCGAACAGGTGTCCGAGGTGGTCCAGGAGCTCATCGACTACCGCGTGGACGGGATCATCACGGCCTCGGTGAGCCTGTCGAACGACATCACGAGCCGCCTATCGGCCCTGGGCACCCCCGTCGTCATGTTCAACCGCGGGCAGGACGACGATGCTCTGAGCGAGGTGACCTCCGACAACATCGCCGGGGGACGGCGAGCGGCCGAGTTTTTGATAGCGGCCGAGCATGAGCGGATCGCCCATATCATGGGCTGGCAGGGATCCTCGACAGGGCGCGATCGCGCCACGGGCTTCCGCCTTGCGATGGAGGAGGCGGGGCGTCGCCCGCAGGCACTCGTGGACGGCATGTATGACCGACAGACCGCCGCTGCTGCCGCTCGGGATTTGTGCCGCGCTGGGACAAGGCCCGATGCGATCTTTGTTGGCAACGATCATATGGCTTTCGCCGTCATGGACGAGTTGCGGTTCGGGCTCGGCTTATCGATCCCGGGCGACGTCTCGGTGATCGGCTACGACGACGTACCTATGGCGGCCTGGCCCTCCTATGCGCTGACCACCATCCGCCAGCCCGTGAACCGCATGGTCGCCGCCACGGTCGAGGCGCTGCTCGGCCACCTGTCTGGGGACCGGACGCCGCGCAAGATCCGCATCGACAGCCCCCTCATGATCCGGGGATCCGCCCGCCTGCCCAAGGGAGAGCGGCGATGACAGATTTCTGGAACCGGTGGCAGGATTTTCCCGATTACATCCTGGGCATCACCCGAGAGATCTGGGAGGATCGCGGGATCGCTACCCTCCACCGCAGCTACAGCCACGACATTCCGGTTCGGACGCCCATGGGCATGGCCATCGGCAACGAAGGCGTCATCGCCTCGACAATGGCGACGCTGCACGAGTTCCCGGACCGTGAGCTCTTGGGCGAGGACGTGATCTGGTCCGGAGACGAGGAGACCGGCTGGTTGTCTTCGCACCGCATCATCTCGACGGGTACCCACCGCCGGGATGGGTATTTCGGGGCGGCCTCCGGCCGGCGGTTCACGGTTCGCGTCATCGCCGACTGCGCCGCAAAGGCCGGCACGATCTTCGATGAGTGGCTCGTGCGCGACAATGGCGGGCTCGTGCGCCAGCTCGGCGGCGACCCTAAGGCCTTCGCGCGGCTCCTGATCGAACGGGAGGGCGGGCCCGACGCGGCCATGCGGCCGTTCACGCCTGAGACGGACAGGCAGGGGGGCTATGAGGGCCAGGGCAACGACGACCCCTGGGGGGTGCGCTATGCCGAGACGCTGAAGCGGATCATGCAGGCGGATTTCGCCCATGCGCTGTCCGCTTACGACCGGGCTGCGATCGGCGAGTTTCCCGGTGCGCAAACTCTGATCGGCCACCGCCAACTCGCTGATTTCTGGCTTGGCCTTCGTTCCTCCTTCCCGTCTGCGGTCTTCAGGATCCACCACCGGATCGGCATGCGAGGCGGGATGATGCCCCCGCGCGCAGCGATCAGGTGGTCGCTCGACGGTACGCATGACGGCTGGGGCATGTTCGGACGCCCGAGCGGCGCAAGGGTCCACGTCATGGGCATGGCCCATGCCGAGTACGGTCCCTTCGGTGCCGGTGGGGCCGGGCTGCGCCGTGAGTTCGTCCTCTTCGACGAAGTGGCGATTTGGAAGCAAATCCTCCTACATACAGGTGATCTATGACATTGGAAGAAATGGAAGCTCGCATAGTCCGCTATGGCGACCTGCGCCCCTGCAAGACCGCCTTCATCGACGCCCACACCCCGGGCTCGAACCAGAAGGAGAACTTCACCATCATCGGCGGCGGGGTCAGCGAAAGCCCCGACCAGCACGTGCATATCCGCGAGACGCCTGGCTTTAACATCGGCGCCGCCGGCCAGCCGCCGAAATGCCGGAACAGCCTTCATGTGCACCGCACGGCGGAGGTGTTCTTCGTCCTGAAGGGACGCTGGCGCTTCTTCTGGGGCCGCTGGGGCAACGCGGGCGAGGTGGTGCTGGAGGAGGGTGACATCATCAACATCCCGACCGGGATCTTCCGCGGCTTCGAGAACATTGGCACCGATTACGGGATGATCATGGCAATCCTAGGGGGGGACGACGCGGGTGGAGGTGTGGTCTGGGCGCCCCAGGTAATCGAGGATGCCCGCGACCATGGCCTGGTGCTGGGCAGCAACGGCAAGCTCTATGACACGAAGAAGGGCCAGTTGCCCCCCGAGAATGTGGCACCCATGCCGCTCCTGACGGAGGAGGAGCTCAAGGCGTTTCCCGAGCCGACCACGGCTGATGTCGTGCCGCACTACGTCGCCCGTTATTGGGACCTCATCGCTCTCTCTGACCGCCAGCCCGCCAAGGTTATCGGGGCGGACGGGGTACTCAAGGACCGTCCCGGCTTCGAGGTCGAAATGCTCTCGCGCTACTCCATTCCCGAGGGTTCCTACAGGGTCGACCGGCATGAGGTGCTGATGCCGGTTCGCGGTCACTGGCGGCTTACCTGGGATGGCGGACAGACCGTTCTCAATCCCGGCGACACCGCGGCGATCCCACCGGGGCTGGAACATTCCCTGTCGCCCTCGATGACGGGGGAGGCCAGCCTCTACCG
>JALYFY010000171.1 GCA_030777385.1 Pseudomonadota bacterium
CTCCGGCAGGGCGCGGAAGTCTACGGCATCGCGCACAAAGTGCCCGTTCACGAACGGCACCTGAAGCCCTTCGATTCCCGCGAGGGCCTTCGCGCTCGCCAGCGCCGCCTTGGCCTCGTCGGCCGAAGGCACGCTCGCGAAAGGCGCGACCTCGCGCAGGAGAGCGCGCAGATCGGTGTACTTGAACTCTTCCACGCGGCGGTGCGGCAAGCCCCGCTGGGTGAATCGCTCGAAGGCTTGAGCGCGCGACTCCCCGTCTCCGGGCAATGCCGTCTTCGCGCTCTCGAAAGCCTGCACCAGCGCGGTTTCCGCCGGCGTCTTCATGAGAGTGACGTCAGCCATGTTACGCGGCCTCGCTTTCCCGGTAATCGGCATAGCCGTTCGCCTCGAGCTCGAGCGCCAACTCCTTGCCGCCCGACTTCACGATGCGGCCGCCCGACATCACCTGCACGGTGTCGGGCACGATGTGGTTCAGGAGGCGCTGATAGTGGGTGATGACCAGGAAGGCGCGATCAGGCGAGCGCAGAGCGTTCACGCCCTCGGACACGATGCGCAGCGCATCGATGTCGAGGCCGGAATCCGTCTCGTCCAGGATGCAGAAGTTCGGCTGGAGCAGAGCCATCTGCAGGATCTCCATGCGCTTCTTCTCGCCGCCGGAGAAGCCGACATTGAGAGCGCGCTTGAGCATGTCCTTGGGGATTTCGAGCTGCTGGGCGGCGACGTTTACGCGCTTGATGAAGTCAGGCGTGGTCAGCTCGGCCTCGCCGCGGGCTTTCCGCTGGGCATTGAGCGTGGCCTTCAGGAAGGTCATCGAGGCGACGCCGGGGATCTCCAGCGGATACTGGAAGGCCAGGAACACACCAGCCGCAGCGCGCTGATCCGCCTCCATCTCCAGCAGGTTCTGGCCGTCGAGCAGGATCTCGCCGTCGAGGACCTCGTAGTCCTCCTTGCCGGCGATCACATAGGACAGGGTCGACTTGCCCGACCCGTTCGGCCCCATGATGGCCGCCATCTCACCCTTGTTCACGGTGAGGTTGAGGCCGTTGAGAATGCGCTTGTCCTCGATCTGGACAACGAGATTTCTGATTTCGAGCATCTTTAAACTTCCATTCGCGTCATCCCGGGCGAGCGTAGCGAGACCCGAGATCGCTATCCGAATTCAACTGGTTTTCGCGATCCCGGCTCTTCGCTACGCTGCGGCCGGGATGACACCATTAGTTTCCGATTAGCCCACCGAGCCTTCGAGCGAGATCGAGATCAGCTTCTGCGCCTCGACCGCAAACTCCATGGGGAGCTGCTGCAGCACGTCCTTGACGAAGCCGTTCACGATCAGCGCCGTCGCCTCTTCCTGCGAGAGGCCGCGCTGCTGGCAGTAGAACATCTGATCTTCGGAGATCTTGGATGTGGTCGCCTCGTGCTCGAACACGGCGGTGGCGTTCTTCGACTCGATATACGGCACCGTATGCGCACCGCACTGGTTGCCGATGAGAAGCGAGTCGCAGTTGGTGAAGTTGCGCGCGTTGGCTGCCTTCGGCAGCACCTTCACCTGTCCGCGATAGCTGTTGTTCCCCTCGCCAGCCGAGATGCCCTTCGAGATGATCGTCGACTTCGTGTCGCGGCCGATGTGGATCATCTTGGTGCCGGAATCGACCTGCTGCTTCCCGTTGGAGATCGCGATCGAATAGAACTCGCCCCGCGAGCCGTCCCCGCGCAGGATGCAGGACGGATACTTCCAGGTGATGGCGGAGCCGGTCTCGACCTGGGTCCACGTGATCTTCGCGTTCGTCATCGCCTTGCCGCGCTTGGTGACGAAGTTGAAGATGCCGCCCTTGCCGTCCTTGTCGCCGGGATACCAGTTCTGGACGGTCGAGTACTTGATCGTCGCGTTGTCGAGCGCCACGAGCTCGACGACGGCGGCGTGCAGCTGGTGCTCGTCGCGCATCGGGGCGGTGCAGCCCTCGAGGTAGGACACGTAGGAGCCCTTGTCGGCGATGATGAGCGTGCGCTCGAACTGGCCGGTGTTGCGCTCGTTGATGCGGAAATACGTGGACAGCTCCATCGGGCAGCGCACGCCCGGCGGAATGTAGACG
>JALYFY010000172.1 GCA_030777385.1 Pseudomonadota bacterium
GATTTCATCGTTCCGTCCAAGGCCTCAGCGCTTAAGCAGATCGGGTGCTTCTTCACCCCCAGCCCCATCAATGCGGCCCAAGCCTGGCAGCGGGAGCTCCACGGCTCCAAGGCCTGGAGCCTCTGCGGGGTGAATCACACCTTGTCGTCGGCAAGGGCGATGGATGGGCTGACAGACCTTCTTGCGGCCCCAGTCCAGCCTTGGGATGCTGTCATTTGCACCTCGGCCGCTTCCCGCGATGTGATCCAAACGCTCTTCGAGCGGCAGGAGGATTATCTGAGGGGCCGTCTTGGGGCGACTCGGTTCGTCAGGCCGCATCTGCCGGTGATTCCATTAGGTGTCGATTGCGATGCCCAGGCCGAGCAGGTTGCCGGTCGGGAGCTGGCCCGTGCCGCCCTTGGCCTTCGGGCGAAGGACTTCGTGGTCTTGTTCCTGGGGCGCCTCTCCTTCCATGCGAAGGCGAACCCGGCTCCCATGTACCTGGCATTGGAGCGCCTCAGCCAACGGCACAGCGTCGTCCTGATCGAGTGCGGCTGGACGGCAAACGTTCAGATCGCCGCAGCCTTTGCCGACGCCAGAGCCAAGCTTTGCCCTTCGGTTCGGTCCATCGTGCTGGATGGCCGTCAGCCTGACAAACGGGCCCAGGCCTGGGGGGCGGCCGACGTCTTCTGCTCCCTCTCCGACAACATCCAGGAAACCTTCGGGCTGACCCCTATCGAAGCGATGGCTGCCGGCCTGCCGGTGGTAGTGACCGACTGGGACGGGTACAAGGACACCGTTCGGAATGGAATCGACGGATTTGCCGTGCCGACAATCGCTGCGCCTCCCGGCTCGGGGCACCTGCTGGCAGCTCGGCACGCCCTCGAGATCGACAGCTACGACTCCTATATCGGCCAGGCTTCGACCGCCGTGTCCGTAGACATCGACGCCGCTGCTCAGGCCTTCGAGCATCTCGCGTCCGACCCGGATCTCCGTCGCCGCATGGGAGCCAGCGGAGCCGCCAGGGCGCGGGAGGTGTTCGACTGGAAGGTGATCATCCAAGCTTATGAGAACCTGTGGCGCGAGCTTGGCAGGTTGAGGATGGCGGGCGAGCCGGGGTCGCCGTCCTCCCCTGACAGCACACGCCCGTTCTGGCCTGCACGCCCCGACCCGTTCGAGCTTTTCGCCAGCTTCCCATCCGCCGAGCTTTCCAGTGCGCACCGGGTCATGCCGGTTGCCAGCATCGATGAACAGGAGGTTTCCGAGCGACTTGTCCTCAAGTTAGCCCTGGTGAACATATCGCCCGATATCTCATCAGCTTTCCTGCTCGACTTGTGGAAGCAGGTTGGGAGCGAAGGGGCGACAGTCAGGAGCATGCTGGCAGCTCAAGGCAATTCTTCCGCCGCACTGACCATCCGCGGCCTGCTTTGGCTTGCCAAGCTCGGCCTTTTACGGATCCTCGATCCTGTGGAGCGGCATCGAGGTTGATCATGAAAACGGCAATCATATTCGACTGCGAGTTTCTTTGCATTCAGGGCTCGCAGAGCAGGTTCTGGTGCGCGGCTCACGATCCTGATCCAGTTATCGCACAGATAGGTGCCGTGAAGCTCGGGCTGGAGCGTGATTTTCCTCTCTTGGATACGTATAGAGCCTACGTTCAGCCGGTCGACCGATTTGGCGAGAAGTATTCAATTGACCCATTCTTCACCAAGCTGACCGGCATCACGGAAGAAGAAATACAGGCTCAGGGAGTAGCGTTGCAGGAGGCTCTTGCGGCGGTTGACCGCTTCTCGGACGGCGCGCGGTTCTGGTCCTGGGGCAAGGACGAACTGAACATGGTCGCCATCAGCTGCTATGTTGCGGGTGTTCAGCCGTCCATCCCTGCCACTCGGTTCGACAATGCAGTCAAGCTCATGATCGCGGCGGGGATGCCGATAGAAGATATAGCGAAGACACCCAGCAACAGGCTTGCGGACTACTATGGTGTCGAGCACCCTCCATTGCAGGGACATGACGCGCTCGACGATGCCCTCTCCGTATCATATGCGCTGCAACACTTACTAAAGATTGGGAAGCTGCAGCCAGACATCTCCGACCGCACCTAGCTTCTCTATCGATTGGACCTGGACAGCCCCAAACCCGAATTGGTTTATTGTGTAAAGTATAGGCCACCAATAAAAAAGGCCGCCCTTGAGGCGGCCTTTTTCAGTTTTTGTAGGGTCTTGGTTTACTCGGCTGCCGGGGGCAGCTCGCTCACCTGAGCCTGGGACTCGGAGCGCTTCTGCTGCAGGATCAGCTCGTCGCGGTGGGCCGCAACGGCCTTGACCTGAGCGGTGAGCGCACCCGTGCCGGCCGGGATCAGGCTGCCGACGATGACGTTCTCCTTGAGGCCCTCGAGGGTATCGACCTTGCCGTTGACCGCCGCCTCGGTGAGGACGCGGGTGGTCTCCTGGAAGGACGCCGCCGAGATGAAGGAGCGGGTCTGCAGCGAGGCCTTGGTGATGCCCAGAAGAACCGGCACGCCTTGAGCGGGCTTCTTCTTCTCGGACACGAGACGCTCGTTGATCTCCTCGAACTCGAGACGATCGACCTGCTCGCCGGTGAGCAGCTCGGAGTCGCCGCCTTCCGTGACCTCAACCTTCTGCAGCATCTGGCGAACGATCACCTCGATGTGCTTGTCGTTGATGAGCACGCCCTGGAGGCGGTAGACCTCCTGGATCTCGTTCACGAGATAGGCTGCAAGCTCCTCGACGCCCTTGATCGCCAGGATGTCGTGCGGTGCCGGGTTGCCGTCGACGATGAAGTCTCCGGTCTCGACCACGTCGCCATCCTGCAGGTGGATGTGCTTGCCCTTGGGGATCAAGTACTCCACCGGCTCCGAACCGTCGTGCGGGTTCAGCGTCAGGCG
>JALYFY010000173.1 GCA_030777385.1 Pseudomonadota bacterium
CGCCTCCCCGGCGAGCACGATCTTGCTGCGCTCTACGGGGTCTCGCGACCCGTGGTCCGGGAGGCCCTGCGGCGGCTGCGCGATGACGGCTTGGTGGTCTCGCGGCAGGGTGCCGGTACCTTCGTGCGCGGGACCGAGGCCGAGGGGGGGCGGGAGCTTGCCTTCGCTCCGGTTGGGACCATCGCCGACGTCCAACGCTGCTACGAGTTCCGCCTTGAGGTCGAGCCGCCCAATGCCTTCTATGCGGCAAAACGGTACAACGAACCTGCGCTTGCCGCGATTGGGCAGGCCCTTCAACTCATGCGCGACACCACCCGCGCGCATGGGCATCGCGAGGACGCCGACTACGCGTTCCACATCGCGATCGCCGAGGCCGCGAACAACTACTTCTTCCTGTCGTCGATGCAGGCGTTGAAGGACCATATCAACGTCGGCATGAAGCTGCATGGGCTGTCGTTGCTGGGTCCCACTGGCGGCTTGACGGGGGTACTGGACGAACACGCCGCGATCTTAGAGGCCATCCGTGATCGCCGGGAACAGGACGCACGCGAAGCCATGCGGCTTCACATTCAGGGCTCCTATAATCGCCTGTTCGAAGGAAGGGTGCTGGACTTGGCACTGTGATTGACTTGCCGCCTCAATGATTCAGATCGCGACTGTAGCCAGCACAGTTCCCACAGGGGCAATGCGGCTCAACTCACCACCCTTTTTACGTTCCTCCAAAAAACTTGGAAAAGTAAACGTCTCCTTGGGTCAAACGGAGTCGTCGGGCGCGGCCTTTGGAAGGTCAGCTTACCCTATGACTACGGAAGTTCGGCTATCGTCTGCCTCGTGCCAGAACGCGACATTAGCGCATACCGACGGGGTCAGCCCAGTTCCATTCCGACCCCGATCATTGACCTTTCAAGGCGAGCGCCTAGCCTCCTATGCTCCGAATGGAGCTGGTTCAATGCGGTATGGATTGCGATTCCTCCTAGCGTTGATGTTTCCCCTCCTGGCAGCGCATGCCCCTGCCGTCGCGCAGGGTACGACCGTGCGGGTTGGCCACTTTCCCAACATCACCCATGTGCAGGCCCTCGTGGCCCGAGCCCTCGATCGGCAGGGCCGGAGCTGGTTCGGCGAACGCCTCGGCCAAGGGGTGAAGATCGAGTGGTACACCTACAATGCGGGGCCAAGCGCCATGGAGGCGGTCTTCGCCGGCTCCCTCGACCTCACCTATGTGGGACCTAACCCGGCACTCAACGCCTATGCCCGCTCGCGCGGTGACGAGGTCCGGGTGGTTGCTGGCGCCGTGAACGGCGGTTCGGCCCTGGTGGTGCAGCCGAACGCCGGCTTTGCGAAGCCTGCCGATTTCCGCGGCAAGCGCATCGCCACCCCGCAATTCGGCAACACCCAGGACGTAGCAGCCCGAGCCTGGCTAGTTGCAGGCGGTCTGCGCATAACCCAGACCGGCGGCGATGCCCAGGTACTTCCGACCAGCAATCCCGACCAGCTCTCCCTGTTCCAGAGCAAGCAGCTCGATGCGGTCTGGACGGTGGAGCCGTGGGTTTCGCGGCTCGAGTCCGAAGCGGGCGGCCAGGTGCTGGTGGAGGAGAAGGGCGCGATCACCACCGTGCTGGTCTCAAGCGCCGGATTCCTGTCCAAGAACCGCGACATCGCGCGGCGCTTCGTGGCAGCGCACCGTGAGTTGACCGAGTGGATCGGGCAGAACCCGGAGGAGGCACAACGTCTTGCCCGTGACGAGCTCCAGGCTTCCTTCCGGGTCGACATGGCGCCGGAACTGGTCGCCCGGGCCTGGACCCGGATGAGCATCACCTCGGACGTGACGCGCGATGCCTTCCAGTCCTTCATGACAAGCGCCCAGCAGGTCGGGTTCATGCGCGGTGCGCCGGACCTCTCCCGCCTCGTCGAGAGCCCCTGATGCAGTCGCCTCCCGCCCCGCGTGAGGGCGTTCCGGCCAAGCTGATCGTTGAGGGCGTATCGAAACGCTTCACCTCGCAGCGTGCTACGGTGCAGGCTCTCGACAACGTCTCGCTCACCGTCCCAGAGGGAGAACTCGTCTGTCTGATCGGACCGAGCGGCTGCGGCAAGTCAACCCTCCTCGACATCATGGCCGGGCTGACCGTGCCCGACGCGGGACAGGTGCTCGCTGACGGCAAGCTGGTTCAGGGCCCCGGGCGCCAGCGCCTTGTGATGTTCCAGGAATCTGCGCTCTTTCCCTGGCTTGATGCCTTTGGCAACGTGATGTTCGGGCTCAACCTGCGCGACGACCTCAAGCCACGCGAGCGCCGGGAGATCGCCGAGCATTTTCTAAACCTCGTCGGGCTCAAGGCATTCAAGCACGCCCATGTTCACGAACTGTCCGGCGGCATGAAGCAGCGCGTGGCTTTGGCCCGGGCGCTCGCCCCGGACCCACAGGTGCTCCTGATGGACGAACCCTTCGCCGCTCTCGACGCGCTCACCCGCGACCAGCTCTACGACGACATTCAGCGCATCTGGCTCGAGAGCCGCAAGACCATCATCTTTGTGACCCACAACGTGCGGGAGGCTGTGTGCCTCGGAGACCGGGTTGTGCTGATGTCACCCTCGCCAGGCCGAATCGCCAGCATCTTCGACATAGCGCTGCCGCGCCCGCGCGACATCAACAGCCCAGACCTTGCGGGTTACACCTCGCAAATTGCGGCAGCGCTCAAGGGCACGCTGAAGGAGGCGGTTTCGGAATGAGGCGGATGGCAGTTGCGGTCGTATTCTTCACGGTCCTCCTCAGTCTGTGGGAACTCGCGGTGCGCAGCGGGCGCTGGTCGGCGGTGCTCTTGCCGTCGCCTCTTTATGTGGCGGAGTACCTGTGGGCGGCGCTTCTCGACGGCACGCTCCTCGAGGCGGCCTGGGTCACGCTCAAGCGGCTCCTCATCGGCTATGCCGCGGGCATCCTCATCGGCCTGCCGCTCGGCCTCCTGACGAGCATGTCGCAGACGCTTGAGGACACGATCGGATCCATGGCTCTGGGGCTTCAGACGCTGCCGAGCGTGTGCTGGGTTCCGCTGGCGCTGGTTTGGTTCGGGCAGACGGAAAGCGCAATGCTGTTCGTTGTTATCATGGGCACCGTATGGTCCGTCATCATCGCCACGGATTATGGCGCACGCTCCATCCCGCCGATCTACGCCCGTGCTGCCCGGACTATGGGGTCCGAGGG
>JALYFY010000174.1 GCA_030777385.1 Pseudomonadota bacterium
TGCCGCCCACCATGGGCACCATGTTCGCCTTCCTGCGCTCCGACAATTCCTGGCACGGCCACCTGCCGTTCTCCGGCGAGCGCCGCGTGGTCCAGATCGCCTGGGTGAAGAGCCAGGCGGACGTGGACCGCAAGAAGAAGCACAACAAGATGGCGCAGTTCTTCAAGGGGATTTTCGGGCGGTAGGCCGGCGCCGAGCCTTCATGAGCCCGAATCCCGGCCCAAAGTAAGATGTGGCCGGCGCGGCATTATTCGGCGCTAAATTGCCGTTCCTCCGTGACAAGCCGCCACCGGCCGCCTGCCTTCCGGTAGACGAGCGCGTCCACGAATAGACCTAAGCGTTTCTGAAGCTGACCGTCCCGCACGTACCACGCGGAATAGGATGAGTTGCGGATGACGATGGCGGCGCGAAAGTCCTTGTCGAAAGCCGGAAAGGAGAAGTCCCGTTGAGGCATGGAATTCATCGCGGAATCTGAACTCCTGGTAGCAAGCGATTCAGCCATCCGTCCTTGCAGCGTTTGGCGGAACTCCTCGGTGTTGCAGAAGCGTTCGGGATGCGCTCCGGCGGGGTCCAGGATCTCGGCTGTCGTTACCTCTACCTTGGGGCTTGTGACATCTGAACGGATTCTATGCCCCAGATATCGACGCGCGAGGTGATAGGGGACCTGACGGGAGTCCCATTCCGTGCTGAACCAGCAGCGCCCCGGTGCGTCACCGAACTCCGCAAGGACAACCTTGAACAGGTTGGTTGCCTCCCGCTTCAGGCGCCTTTCCTGCTTCCGCAAATATTCAGCCTCGTCGCCTGCCGCGAGAGAAGACGGCGCGATCGCCGGAAGGATCAGAAAGAGCGCCAGAACAATCCGGCTGAAGTGGGACATGTGCAGGCCATGACGGAGCGGCTTCAATGCAACAAAGTACCACCATTCCCCCTAACCGTCACCCACCTCTCACGCCAGCGCCCGCAGCTTCACCCGCCCACGCTCCAGCACCAAGCCGAGTTGGCCGTTCTTGAGGGCGAGCGCCTTTTCGCCGAACAGGGTGCGTCGCCAGCCGTGGAGGGAGGGCACGTCGGCGCCGTCGCTCTCGGCGATCGCCTCCAGCTCCTCGACGGTGGCGATGATCTTGGGCGCCACGCCCTCCTGCTCGGCCACGGCCTTGAGCAGAACCTTGAGGAGATCGACCACGGAGCCGGTGTTGTTGCGGCCTCGGCTGCGTTCGGGCATCGGGATGGTGGCAGGGTCGCGGGCAAGGGCCCGCTCGACCGCGTCCAGGATCTCAGCCCCGGTGCGGGAGCGCTCGAAGCCGTTGGGGATCGAGCGCAGGCGCCCGAGGGCCTCGACGCTTCGCGGGGCGGAGGTGGCGATGTCGATGACGGCATCGTCCTTGAGAATGCGTCCGCGCGGCACGTCCCGGTTCTGAGCCTCGCTCTCGCGCCAGGCTGCAACCTCCATGAGGATCGCGATCTCCTTCGGCTTGCGCAGGCGCCCGGCAAGGCGCCGCCAGGCATTGGCCGGGTCCGCCTGATAGGTCTCGGGCGCGCTGAGGATCGCCATCTCCTCGTTCAGCCAGTCGAGCCTGTCGTTCTCCTGGAGCTGGGCGACCAACGCCTCGTAGACCTTCACCAGATGGGTGACGTCGGAGAGGGCATAGGTGAGCTGCGCATCGCTCAAGGGGCGGCGCGACCAGTCGGTGAAGCGGGAGGACTTGTCGATCTTCGCCTTGGCGAGATCGTTGGCGAGCTGCTCGTAGGACACCGAATCCCCGTAGCCGCACACCATGGCGGCCACCTGGGTGTCGAAGAGGGGCGCGGGCACGATACGCCCAAGATTCCACACGATCTCCAGGTCCTGCCGGGCGGAGTGGAAGACCTTGACCACGTTGCTGTCGGCCATGAGCGCCATGAACGGGTCGAGGCTCAAGCCCTCGGCGAGCGGGTCGATGAGGCAGGCATCGTCAGGGTCCGGCCCTGCCATCTGGATCAGGCAGAGCTTGGGATAATAGGTGGTCTCGCGCAGGAACTCCGTATCGACGGTGACGAACGGGTGCTGGCTCAGGCGGCTGCAGATGGCGGCCAAGGCTTCGGTGGAGGTGATTAGGTCCATGAAGCGTTCATAACCCATCCGGAAGAGGCTCGCGAGTCCGCCGGAAGGGGATCGGCCTATTGCTTCACGGTAAGGTAAAACCCTGTCGGTTGACTCCTTTGGTGAATCTATTGTTATTATGTATCACTGGCTCATGAGCCAGGAACTGGTGCACCAATGGCACCCAAAGCTGGGGGAGGTCTTCATGAAGAAGGCACAGACCAAGACCGAGAAGAAAGACAACAAGGCTGTCGTCGAGCTCAGCGAGAAGGAACTCGCTGTGGTTGCAGGCGGCCGCCGGATCATCGTCTATCAATAATCGACGTTTCTCGTCACGGCCGAAGAGGTCTGCCCGGCTGGGCCGGGTGGGTTTCTTGGGTAGCGGCCGGAACTAGGGCGCGGCTTTCCGGGAGCCGCGCCTTTTTCGTTTCACGCGCGGCTGAGGCCCGTCGCGTGCCGGGCCGCTTCCGTGAAGGCCAGCGCGTCGCCGTCCATGGGCGGGGAAACCTGGCCCTCGCGCAGCACCACGATGCGGTCGGCGGCGCGGATGGTCTCCGGACGGTGGGCGATGACGATACGGGTGATCTTCAGCTCCGCGAGCGCCCGGTTCACCTCGCGCTCCTTGTCGAGGTCGAGGTTCGAGGTGCCCTCGTCCATGAACAGGATTCGCGGACGGCGGTACAGCGCCCGCGCCAGCAGCACCCGCTGCCGCTGCCCACCGGACAGGGTGGTGCCCATGTCGCCGATCAGCGTGTTGTAGTTCATGGGCATGGCCATGATCTCGTCGTCGATCCCGGCGATGGCGGCGCAGGCGCGCATCCAGTCGAGGTCGAGGGAGGCGTCGAAAAAGCAGATGTTCTCCGCGATGGAGCCCGACAGAAGCTGGTCGTCCTGCATCACCACGCCCACCTGCGAGCGGAACGCCTGGCGTCCGAAATGGTCGATGGGCGTGCCGTCGATCAGCACCGTGCCCTCCACCGGCTTGAACAGGCCCAGCATGATCTTGAGAAGGGTTGTCTTGCCCCCGCCCGAGGGGCCGGTGACGGCCACGAACTCCCCGGCCTCGACCCTGAAGTTCACCCCAGACAGAACCTCCGGCTCCGTGTCCGCATAGCGGAAGCTCACGCCCTTGAGCTCCACCGCGCCCCTGACCTCGCGGGCCACGAGGCTCTCCCCCTGGCTGTCCAGCTCCCGCTCGGCAAGCGCGATGTCCGATAGCCGGTCGAGATGCAGGTCGAGCATCCGGTACTGGATGCCGGTCTCGATCAGGTTGGTGGCTTTGGAGAGGAACTGCTCCTTGTAGGCCATGAAGGCGTAGAGCATGCCGATGGAAAGATCGTTTACCATGATGGCCCTGGCGCCGAGATAGACCACGAGCACGTTCTCGATTCCATAGATCAGGTCGTTGGCCGTCTTGAAGCCGATGGTGAAGCGCCCGTGCCGGATGCCGCGGCTGATCTCGTCCGCGTAGCGGTTCTGCCAGAGCGCCTCCCGGTCGGCCTCGCGTCCGAAGATCTTGATGCTCTGGATCGCCCGCGCCGTCTCGATGAAGGTGGTCTGCTCCTTGGCCGCTGCCTCGATCATCTCCTCCTGCCGCTGGCGCAGGGCCCGGTAGAGGGCAAAGCGTAAGATGGCGTAGAGCGCGAGCGCCGCAAACACGATGCCCGACAGCGTGGGACTGTAGATCAGGATCATCACGAGGGTCAGCGTCGCCATGACCCCGTCCACGAGGGCCGCCACCAGCCCCTCAGAGACGAGGCGCTGGATCGGCTCCGCCGAGCGGAAGCGCGAGACGAGATCGCCGATATGCCGCTTCTCGAACCAGGCGAGCGGCAGGCGCACGAGATGGTGGAAGAGGTTGGCGCCCATCTGGAAATTGAGCGCGCCGCCTAAGAACAGCAGCACATGGGAGCGCAGCCAGTCCGCCCCGATATGGATGAGGGTAAGCAGCCCGAAGCCGAGGGCAAGGGCGGTGAGCAGGCCCCCATCGCCCTTCATCACCGCCTCGTCGACGGCAAGCTGCATGTAGAAGGGGGCCGCCAGCACCACCAATTGCAGCACGCCCGAGAGCACGAGCGCCTGGGCGAGCGCCCGCTTGATGCCGGGCATGCGGCCCCACAGAGCCGTAAGGCTCAAACGCGAGGTCTCCTTCCTGCGCTCGAAGCTGCCTGTGGGGGTAAGCTCCAGGGCAATGCCGGTGAAATGGTTGCCGACCTCGTCCAGGGTGAGGGTGCGCACCCCGGAGGCCGGATCGTGGATCGTGACATTGCGGGCGCCAACGTTTTTGAGCACCACGAAGTGGTTCATGTCCCAATGCAGGATGCAGGGAAGCTTGATCTCGCCCAGCTGCTCGGGCTCCAGCCTCAAGCCTCTGCCTGTCATCCCCAGGCGCTGGCCCATGACCAGCACGTCCTTGAGGGTGACGCCTTTGAGCGAGACCGAGAACAGGCGGCGCAGCGCCACGAGATCCACCTCGCGCCCGTGATAGGTGGCGATCATGGCAAGGCAGGCAAGGCCGCATTCGGCGGCCTCGGATTGCATGATCGCCGGCAGGCGCGGGGCGCCGAAGAAATCGAGGGAGCCGGAGAGCTTCACATCCGCCCCCTGACGCTGATAAGCGGCTCGAAGAGCCAGGCGACGAGGGAGCGTCCCTCCAGCACGATGTCGGCCTTCAGGGTCATGTCCGGCTGGAGGGCGACCCGCCGCCCGAAGGCGTCAATGTCCTGCCGGTCGAGGCGCACGGTGACCCGATAGGCGGGCTCGGACAGCGCCACCTTGCCGATCACCTCGTTGGGGGAGAGCACCGCCTGCGACACGGTTTCGACCGTGCCCCTCTGGGTGCCGAAGCGCTGATAGGGAAAGGCGTCGACCATCAGCCGCACGGGCTGGCCGGGCTCGACGAAGCCGATGGCCCGGCTCGGCACGAACAGCTCCGCCAAGAGGCTCGCGCCGTCGGGCAGCAGGGTGAGAAGAGGCTTGTTGGGATCGACGATCTGGCCGGGCGCGGCCTGGAGCGCCGTGACGCGGCCGGCGAGCGGGGCGGTGATCACCTGGGCCCGCTGTGCCTGTGCTTCTGCCCGCTGCCGCTCCCTGTCCGCGAGGTTGAGGCGCAGCTGCGCCAGGCGTTCGGCCTGCTGCACGGGCAGCTGCTCGCGCTGGAGCTGGGTCTGGCCCAGCTCCTTCTCGGTGGCCGCCATCTGCCGGTCGATCTCGGCAAGCGCCTGCCGGCGGGCAAGCAGCGCCTCGTCCTGCTCCTGCAGGGCGGCGCGGGTGGTGTGCCCCTGCTGGTTCAGGCGGGCGAAGGTGCTGCGCCGCTCCTCCGTCACCCCGACGCGCTCGGCCATGAGCCGTCGCTGAACGGAGAGCGCATCCCGCTCCGCGGATACGGCGGCAATCGTCGCGTCCAGGCGCAGGATCTCGTTAGCCATGCGGGCCGGGTCCGCGGCGATCTGCTCTTTCAGCACCTCGGCCTGCGTTTCGAGCGCCGCCAGAACCGCCCCATCGAGGGTGCCGCCGGCCTCGAGCCCTTGCCGCGAAGCGACGGTGAAGAGCGGCTGGCCCGCCGCCACCCGGTCGCCTTCCTTGACCATCAGCCGGGTAACCACGCCCTCGCGCATCGGGCTGATGCGAACCGCGCCGCCGGCCGCCACGAGCGCCCCGCTCGCGGTCTCCTTGCGGGCGTATTCGGCCGTTCCGAGGAAAACGACGACCACAAGAGCGCAGGCGACGACGAACCCGCCGAGCAGCCGCCAGGAGAGGGGCGCAACCGGCAGGGACACGGACGAATGATCGCCCGTGGCTGCCGCTACGGCCTGCGGCCGGAACAAGGATCGCTGCCCCACCCAATCGCCTCAATGCAACATGGATTTGTCACTATGTTGCAGAAAGAGCGGGGCGGGACAAGAGAAAGGCACAGCGACAGAGCCGGACCGGCGGTTCTGCCGCAGAGGAGGGTAAACCTTGGCTCTAAGCGCTGGCCTGGATGCGGGCGAGATGCTTCTTTCGCGCCTTGGCCTGCCGCTCCGCAAGCTTCATGAGCCAGTCGAGGATGTTGTGCTCGACCGCGAGGCCGGTCTCCGCATCCTCCAGGCGCTGGATCCGGTCGACCCGGAAGCCGCGATAGCCGTCGTCGAGCAGGATATCGATGCCGCCCAGCAGCATCTTGCCCGGACCCACCTTCAGCTCGCGCGCCAGCACCCAACGCCGGGTCGCATTGCCGGCCTGGTCCACATAGTCGAGCTCCAGCGCCGCCTCCAGCGGATAGACATGCCAATTGCCCTCGATCCGCTCCTCGACAGGAGCGTTCCGGGCAGGTCTCAACAGGGATGTTGCAAGGGTCGTAACCATAGGGAACATATGGTGTTTCACCCTTTGTTCTGCAAGGATTTGGCGGGTGCCGGAGGGCGAAAAAAGACTTAGTAAACAAGGAAAAGAGCGTTCCTAGTTCTTACAAAACGAGGGGATACATCCCTCTCGGGCAAGCTTGGTTTCGAGGTCCCATTATGGAATCTGAGCCATTGCGTTTAAAACCCTGATATCCGGACTAAAACTGGAGCATGACCCATGCAGATCGAGGTGCTTGAGGAAGCCAACCCTCCCGGGGCTGACGTCATAACGGCTGGCCTGCAGGCTCATATGATCGAGCAGACCGGCAACCTGCCGCGCATCCCTCTGACCCTGCTCCTGCGGGACGACGGCAACCGGGTGCGTGGAGGCATCCGAGGCACTATTGTCC
>JALYFY010000175.1 GCA_030777385.1 Pseudomonadota bacterium
CCCATGAGGCGCTCGCCCAGATGGGCCACGCCCATGGCGTAGGCATCCGAGGAGTTGTAGGCTTTGATCACGTCGAAATTCTCGGTGAGCAGGAAGGCCGGCCCCCCTGCCCCGCCGGGCAGGAAGAGCGTGGCCTCGCCGGTCCGGGGCATGGCCCTGCCGTCCACGCGGCTCAGGCCCAGGGCCTGCCAGCGGGCGAAGTTCTGCTTCAGGTGCCGGTAGTCGAAGCCGGGCGGAAGCTTGACCTCGAAGCCCCAGGGCAAGCCCGGCTTCCAGCCGTGCTGGCGCAGGTAATTGGCCGTGGAGGCAAGCGCGTCCGGCACCGAGGTCCAGATGTCGCGGATCCCGTCCCGGTTGCCGTCCACCGCAAATTTCATGTAGCTGGTGGGCATGAACTGGGTCTGCCCCATGGCGCCAGCCCAGGAGCCCCGCATCGTGGCCCGGTCCACTTGGTTCTCCTCCAGGATCTGGAGGGCGGCGAGCAGCTCGTCCTGGAAGAATTCGCCCCGGTAGCCCGTATAGGCCAGGGTCGCCAGCGCCCTCACCACGTCGATGGAACCGGTGAAGCTGCCGAAATTGGTCTCCATGCCCCAGACCCCGAGCACCACGGAGCGGGGCACGCCGTAGGCTTGTTCCAACGAGGCCAGGGTCTTGGACCACTCGGCGGCCATCTGCCGGCCGCGGTCGAGGCGCTGGTTCGAGATGGCTCCGTTGATGTAGTCCCAGATCGGCCGGACGAACTCGGATTGCTTCTTGGTCAGCGCGATGATCTTGGGATCGGGCTCGACCCCCTCGAAGGCCCGGTCGAAGGTTCCCCGGGAGACCCCTCGCGCCTTGGCGGCAGGCCAGAGACCCTGCACGAAGCGTTGGAACCCCGCTTGTGACGTTTCCTGCGCCTGCACAGGCAAAGCCGCGAGCCCTACACCGACGGTGAAGCTCAGACCGAGAAGGAGTGCGCCGGAAAGACGGCGCACCAGGAGCAGCGGCTGGCGCATGTGGGTCGCTCTCGAAACAGGACAAATCTGTCCTGCCATTGCGACACTAAGCAGGTTAACAGCCGGTTGACACCTAGCCTTATAGGTAGGGGCTTATGCGGCTTTTCGCCCCGCCAGGGTCTGCTCCCAACGCAGGGCCTGGTCGACGATCTCCTGTAGGTCGTCGTGCTGGGGCTCCCAGCCCAGGCTGCGGATCCGGTCGACCTTGGCCACGAGCTGCGCCGGATCGCCGGGGCGTCGGGGGCTCAGGCGAACCTCGAAGTCCACGCCCGACACCTTCTTGACCACGTCGACGACTTCCAGAACCGACGCTCCATGGCCATAGCCGCAGTTCATGATCGTGCAGTCGCCGCCGCTGCGCAGATGATCGAGAGCGACGAGGTGGGCGCGGGCGAGATCGTTCACCTGGATGTAGTCGCGCACGCAGGTGCCGTCCGGGGTCTCGTAATCCGTGCCGAACACATCGAGATGCGGCCGCTGGCCGAGCGCCGCCTGGGAGGCCACCTTGATGAGATGGGTGGCCTGCGGGGTCGACTGGCCGGAGCGGCCCTTCGGGTCTGCGCCCGCCACGTTGAAGTAGCGCAGGATCGCATAGCGCAGGCCATGTGCCGCATGGGCATCCTGCAACATCCACTCGCTCATGAGCTTGCTGCGGCCATAAGGGTTGATTGGGGCCAGCGGCATCTCCTCCGTGAGCAGCGGCGCCTCGGCGTTTCCATAGACGGCTGCCGTGGAGGAGAAGACGAAGTTCTTCACGCCCTTGGCCACCGCCGTCTCGATGAGCGCCCGGGTCTTCACGGTGTTGTTGAAGTAATAGGCCAGCGGATCGGTGACCGATTCGGGCACCACGATCTTGGCGGCAAAGTGCAGGATGCTGTCGATGCTGTGCTCGTCGATGACGTTCGAGACCAGGGCAGCATCGCCCACATCGCCCACCACGAGCGTTGCGTCCTGGGGGACGGCCCAGCGGAAACCGGTCGACAGGTTGTCGAGAACCACCACCTGCTCGCCTGCATCCAGGAGCTCGAGCACCATGTGGCTGCCGATATAGCCCGCGCCGCCCGTCACCAGTACCGCCATGTCCATCCTCCTCTGGGAACTGCCCTGCTGGCAGCTTAACCAAAACGCTTCAGCTTCAATTCAGGTCCCAGGCTTCAATGAAGAAGCAGCAACGATGAAACAAGACGGGACATACCGCGTTATGGCTAGCCTAAGCTTGACAGTGATCGGTTTCCTTTTCCCGGCCCTGTCTTAGATTACCTCTCCTGTTTTCTGCTCACTCATGGCTCCCTCAATGAAGCGTATCCGCAAAGCAGTCCTCCCCGTCGCCGGCCTCGGCACCCGTTTCCTGCCTGCCACCAAGGCCGTTCCAAAAGAAATGCTCTGCGTCGTCGACCGTCCCGTCGTGCAGCATGTGGTGGATGAGGCGCGCGCTGCCGGAATCGAGCATTTCATCTTCGTCACGGGCCGCAACAAGGCGGTGATCGAGGACCATTTCGACATTGCCTACGAGCTGAACCGGACGCTGGAGAGCCGCAACAAGACGAAGGAGCTAGAGATCCTGGCCAAGGACCAGCCCAAGGCGGGCCAGACGAGCTTCACCCGGCAGCAGGAGCCGTTGGGCTTAGGGCACGCAGTCTGGTGCGCTCGCGAGCTGGTGGGGGACGAGCCCTTTGCTGTCATCCTCCCCGACATGCTCAGCCGCGGCTCCATGGAGCAGATGATCGCAGCCTATGACCAGCACGGCGGCAACATCATCGCCGTGGAGGAGGTGCCCGAGGACCAGACCCACCAATACGGCATCGTCTCGGTCGGCCAGGAATTCGGCCAGACCTTCGAGATCACCGGCATGGTGGAAAAGCCCCCGAAGGGCACCGCGCCGTCGAATTTCATCATCTCCGGGCGCTACGTGCTGCAGCCCGAGATTTTCGGGATCCTGTCGACGCAGGAGAAGGGCGCCGGCGGCGAGATCCAGCTCACCGACTCCATGATCCGCCTGATGAAGGAGCAGCCCTTCTTCGGCATGAAGTACCAGGGCAAGACCTACGATACGGGCTCGAAGATCGGCTTCCTGATGGCCAACGTAGCCTATGCCCTGGAGCGCGAGGAGCTC
>JALYFY010000176.1 GCA_030777385.1 Pseudomonadota bacterium
GCCTATTGTCCTCCGCCAAGCCAAAGGCGTTTGGGTCACCGATACCGAGGGCCGGCGCTATCTCGACATGATGAGCGCCTACTCGGCCGTCAGCCTCGGCCATGGGCACCCGCGCATTCTGAAAGCCATGATGGAGCAGGCATCCCGACTTGCCGTGACCAGCCGCGCCTACCACACGGAACTCCTTGGGCCCTTCCTGGAGCGCCTCGTTCACGTGACCGGCCTCGACATGGCTCTGCCCATGAACACGGGGGCGGAGGCGGTGGAGACCGCCATCAAGGCCGCCCGGCGCTGGGGCTATCAGAAGAAGAAGATCGCCAGGGACCAGGCCGAGATCATCGTTGCCGACAACAATTTCCACGGCCGCACCACCACCATCGTGGGGTTCTCCTCCGATGCGTCCTACCGCGAGGGCTTCGGCCCCTTCTCGGGCGGCTTCAGGCTCGTCCCGTTCGGCGACGCCGAGGCGGTGGAGCAGGCGATCACCCCCAACACCTGTGCGATCCTCATCGAGCCCATCCAGGGCGAGGCCGGCATCGTGGTTCCGCCGGATGGCTACCTGCAGGCCCTGCGTGCCATCTGCGACCGCAACAACGTCCTTCTCATCCTCGATGAAGTTCAGTCCGGGCTCGGACGCACGGGGCGCTGGTTCGCCCACCAGCACGAGGGCATCAAGCCTGACGGGCTGATCCTCGGCAAGGCTCTCGGCGGCGGCGTTTATCCCGTCTCCGCCTTTGTCGGCACCCGGGAGGTGATGGAGGTCTTCAATCCCGGCTCCCATGGCTCCACCTTCGGCGGCAATGCGCTGGCGGCACGGATCGGGCTGGAGGCGCTTGCCGTCATCGAGGAGGAGCGCCTCGTCGAGCGCAGCGCCGAGATGGGGGATTATCTCCAGGATCGCCTGCGCGCCATGCGCAGCAATGTGGTGAAGGAGGTGCGCGGCCGCGGCCTCTGGGTCGGTGTGGAGGTCGATCCGAATGTCGCCTCTGCACGGACCGTGTGCGACGCGCTCCTCGAGAACGGCGTCCTCTCGAAAGACACCCACGGAACGGTGCTGCGCTTTGCGCCGCCGCTGACCATCACCCGCGACGAGATCGACTGGGGCATGGAACGGATCGAGCGGGTATTCGCCCGCGCCATTCATTGACGCGGAGGGATGGCTGATGGCACAGAACCTGAAGAAGAAGGCTGAGCCGGCAAGCCGCAAGCAGCGCCTGGAAGCCTATCAGCCGCTGTCGGGCATGGTGGTGCCGCGCTTTGCCGGCATATCGACCTTCATGCGGCTGCCCTATCTTGCGCCCACTCAGGCCCCGGGCGAGATCGACATCGCGCTTCTCGGCATCCCGTTCGACGGGGCGACCACGAACCGCCCGGGCGCCCGTCTCGGCCCGCGCCAGGTGCGGGACGCTTCCTCGCTGATGCGCCTCGTCAATTACGGTACGCTTGTTGCGCCATACGATCTCTGCGCCTGCGCGGATGTGGGCGATGTGCCGGTCAATCCGGTCGACGTGCAGGACACGCTGGCCCGCATCGAGGCCGAGGTGTCCTATCTCCATCAGGGCGGCGTCACGCCTCTCTCCATCGGCGGCGACCACATCATCTCGTATCCGATCCTGCGGGCGCTGGGCTCCGAGAGGCCGCTCGGCATGATCCATGTGGATGCGCACAGCGACACCGGCGACACCTATTTCGGCGGCCAGAAGCTCACCCATGGCACGCCCTTCCGCCGCGCCATCGAGGATGGCGTGCTCGACCCGAAGCGGACGGTGCAGATCGGCATCCGCGGCACGATGTATTCCGCCGACGAGCGCCAATGGGCCCTCGACCAGGGCATCCGCATCATCGACATGGAGGAGGTGGCGGAAAAGGGCATCTCCTATGCCATCGCTGAAGCGCGCCGCATCGTCGGGATGGAGCAGACATACTTCACCTTCGACATCGACTCCATCGATCCGGCCTTCGCCCCAGGCACCGGAACGCCGGAGATCGGCGGCTTCACGAGCCGCGAGGCTCTCCAGCTCGTGCGCGGCTTCCGGCACCTGAACCTGGTGGGAGCCGACATGGTCGAGGTCTCGCCGCCGCTCGATCAAACCGGCGGCACCGCATTGGTGGGCGCCTCCATCGCCTTCGAGCTCCTGTGCCTCCTGGCGGAGGCGCGGGCCGAGCGCTCCGCGAAGGAAACCCGGCTGAACGTGGTTTGAGACGGCTTGCTGCTGTGACTACGACGGCGGGCTTGTGCGCAGGCATTGCTGCGCAGCCCGCGATATCTGCGTCTGGTCCTCGGGGCTCGTCGTGTTCCCGAGAACCTTCTGCCAAAGACCGCTCTGGCGCAGGCTCTCCACCGTGCAGGCGCAAAGCGCCCGGCAGGTTTGCGGCTGGCTGTTCTGCAGGCAGATCGCCTGGCATTGGTTCATGAAGGGCCGCGCCTCGGCCATGCGGTTGGGGCCCGTGATCTGCAGCACGCCGTAGAGCACCGTGAGAAGAACGATCTGGTGCGTCAGATAGATCGGCAGGCTCTTGCGCCCAGCCCATACCAGGGTTCTGAAGAACGGGTTGCGCGCATGCCAGCGCGCAAGCCCCATCGCTCCGGGCTGCGCCACCAGCATCCGGCCTGCCGCAATGCCGATCAGCACGAACCCGAACCACGGAAAGACAGGCACGTAATCGTTCGTCACGGGGTCGGCGGCACCGAGGCCGAGCCAGTCGAGCCAAGGCGCATCCAGCGCTGGGCTCGTGAAGAGCCAGGGTGCCGCAAGGCAGAAC